>NZ_JBVVPQ010000005.1:78278-209519 GCF_055811695.1 Bradyrhizobium sp. MI1.3
ATGTTCTCTTTGTTCCCTCGTTGTTAGTCGGCGCGTCTTTTCGGGGGGGGCTGGGGGGGGTGGGGCCGGCCGCCCGCCCCGGCGCGCCCCCCCACCCCAGTGGGATCGAGCAATGCTACCGGCCAATGATGATTTTGAGTCCGTTTGGGACTACCCGCGGCCTCCACGGCTGGAGAGGCTACGGCACCGCCTGATCGTGATTTTTGAAAATGTCCTCGTCGCCGACACGCAATCCGGCCATCGCGTGCTGGAGACAAGTCATCCTCCCACTTACTACTTCCCTCCCACAGATGTCGCGCTCGCGCTGTTGCGCCGCGCTGACGGTCATTCGCTTTGTGAGTTTAAGGGCGTCGCGGAATATCGGACGATCAGCGTCGGCGACCGGGTCTCGGTACGTGCGGCTTGGGTTTATCCGCGCCCGCTCGAACCATACAAGGAGATTGCGGGCCATTTTGCCTTCTATCCATCTCGGGTCGAGGCCTGCTTCGTCGGCCACGAGCAGGCCATGGCGCAAGAAGGTGACTTCTACGGCGGCTGGATCACCTCGGGGATCAAGGGCCCTTTCAAGGGCGGCTCAGGCAGTCGGGGCTCCTGCAAATTTGCGGTCTACCCGTCTCTGCCTGACATCGGCGGCCACGAGCCACAGCCTGTTTATGTCCACTCCTGCGCCGGGAGCGAGCCGCGGCCAACTCTCGAGACTTGCCTCGATGATGGCTACGTCGCGGCTTGGACAGAGCTTCCGGCTGGGTCGCGCTGAAGCTGCTTCTTGACCATATCCGACCGCAGATGCCCAGAGAAAGCAGAGCAGGCGCTGCAGGGCCAGGTCTCAGTCGCGGTCTTTTGGCACGACCACCAGCCTCATCGCAGCCCGGATAATGTCTTCGCGCCCTCTTCGTCGCTCGCGCCATTTTTCGAGCTCGTGGAGAGTCGCAACGAGACACGCACCGAGACTGATCACCAGCCCGATGAGCAAAAACGCCTGGTCGGTGGGCTCCATGTCAGGCTCCATGCGTGTGAAGCCGAACATATTCGCCGAGATCAATGGATAACATGTCACCACGAAAAGTCACGTGCCCCATTCCGCGCAACAGAGCGAGCACATCCTGCTCAACGAGATACTCCGGACACATAAAGGTGTGATAGCCTCGTCGGCCCGCAGCAAACGCTGCGAGCTGGAGGAGGTGCCCATAGATCATGAGGCGATCTTCCGCCGCCGAGCTTGCGAACCCCAGCTCCGTGCAACCGGCAAGGGTCCGGGCCGGGTGCAATTCAATCACAGCGACGAGCGCGTCGCGCGCGATGCAGGCGATCACAGTTGCTTCGTCAGCATCGAGACCCCCGCAGTAGCGCACGATTGCGTCGTCCGACATGCCGCATCCGAAGCGTGCGCGCCGTTGATCGAATGTCAGGCTATTGAAGAAAGGGACAAGAAGGGACCGGAGTTCGCCCGCCGAGAGTGTCCTGAACGACAGCGTGGAAGCGCCGGGGCTGCAAAATTCAAGGGCATTTGACGTCTTCATGTTTTTTCCAATGCGTCTGCTGAAAAAGTGTGCACGAAAGTCCAGCCTGGATGAAAAAAGCGGGTTTCCAAACGGCGTGATGCTAGTCCGATCTCGAAATTGATGCTGTGGCGTCCTTCACAATCAGCACTCGCGTTTGGTTTAGCGAAAATCATGCCGCTGGCAGGCGTTGGTCGTGAAGGTCACAAAAGTCGCTCACGCGACAATCTATGCTGCTATGCTGCAATCAGCCCACTCGAGGAGACGCCGCTGATGATGAACCGCAACCTCGTTGCCGCGCTGGTTACGTTTGGCCTGGCTTTGCCCGCCGTAACCCGCGCGCAGGACGCACCGGTCGAGGAGCAGATCGTCGACCAGATGAACAAAGTGTTTGGTGTCCACGCTGGATTCCGCGCCAATCACGCCAAGGGCGTCGTGGCCGAGGGGAAGTTTAGGGCCTCTCCAGAAGCCGCAGGCTTGAGCAAGGCGGTGCATTTCGGCGGCACCGACATCCCGGTGACGGTGCGGTTCTCGGACTCCACGGGAGTACCAAATTTGCCCGACGGAGCGGATGACGCCAATCCGCATGGCATCTCGGTGAAATTTCACCTGCCCGACGGCAGCGACACGGACATCGTGATCAATTCGCTGAAATTCTTTCCCGTCGCGACCAGCGAGGAATTTCGCGACCTGCTCGTCGCAATCGCACAGAGCCCGCCCGACGCGGCCAAGCCGACGAAGTTTGAGCAGTTCGTGGCAAGCCACCCCACTGTCCCAGCTGCCTTCGCCACGGTCGCCACGCCGAACAGCTTTGCTAACGAGGCCTACTTCGGCATCAATGCGTTTGTGTTCGTCAACAAAGGTGGTCAGCGACAGGCCGTCCGCTACCAGATGATTCCCGAGAAGCTCGTGCACCTGGACAAGGCGGAGGCTGCGAAGATGACGCCGGACTTCCTGATGGAGGAGCTGCCCTCACGATTGAAGCAGGGGCCGGTGACCTTTCGGTTCAAGGCGCAACTCGCTGCCGAGGGCGACTCCACCAAGGACCCATCGAAGCCCTGGCCTGATGATCGCAAGCTGGTCGAGCTTGGCGTGCTGACGATCGACAAAGCCGTGGCGAACAGTGAGGAGGCGCAAAAGAAGCTCCTGTTCCTGCCGGGCCAACTCACCGACGGGATCGAGCAGTCCGACGATCCGATGGTCGATGTCCGCAACGGCGCCTACGCGATCTCGTTCTCGCGGCGCAATCCTTGACGGTCGGTTAGTCAGCAGTTCATCTCGGAATGCTAAGTGGGTTGGCCGCGACCTACTCGGAATTTCCGCCGACGCTGACCAGCAGCGCGGCGGCCGAACTGGCGTGCTTTCCAGGGCGGTACCGACTGGCTTCCGCTCGCCGATCGGATCTATTGGAACGACCGGAGCAGAGGTCTGTTAGTGGCCGATGTTCGTACACGCGATCGAGATTGCGGCAGGCGTCGTCCTCGTCGTCTTCGCGCTTCGAGACGTATTCGACACTGTGGTGGTGCCGGGAGAGAGCCGCGGTGCACTACGCGTGGCGCGACGACTCCTCACGGTCGCGCTTCCGGTTTGGAAGTGGGCTCGACGTGGCAAGAGCGGAGTCTCGACCAGCTTCGCTCCGGCGATCCTCATGGGCTCCTTCCTCATCTGGATGATCCTTCTGTGGCTGGGCTTCGGCCTGATCGCACATGCGTTGGGGGACTGGTTCTCTCCACCAGCCGATTTCCAGGAGGCACTTTTCATCGTCGGAAGCGCGCTGTGCACGGTGGGACTGAGCGGCATCGAGGCCCATGGCCCGGCACGCTGGGCCCTCATCCTGGCCGGCCTTTCGGGCCTCTCGGTCCTGACAATGGCTGTTACTTACCTCCTCCAGGTACAAGAGGGTATTTCCCGCCGCGATGCCGGAATTCTCAAACTTACGACGGCTGCGGGTCAGCCACCCTCGGCTCTCGGACTGCTGGAGCGTTACGCCGACCTCGAGTCTCCGGAGGAAATCAGGCGCGTGCTTTACAAAGGACGGGACTGGTGCGCCACCGTCCTGCAGAGCCATGCTTCCCATCCATCCCTGATCTACTTTCGATCGGTTGGCGTCGGCTCGGGTTGGCCTGCAACGCTCGGGGCCATGCTGGACCTCGCACTGATGTTCGAACTGCTGATCGAGGACCGCGAGAGCCGAGCGCTGGCGATCCTGCTCCGAAGCGAAGGATTGCGCCTCATCGACGACCTGAATGGACTGATCGGCCTCAAGCCACAATCCGACGACACCAGTGCTGCGGCAGTGCCGCGGGTGTGCGCTCGCTTGACGGCGGCTGGCTACGAGGTGCGTTCGTCGGTCGACGCTGCGGAGTTCGCGGATCGGCGGCGAAAGCACGCTGGTCGGGTGCGCGCCGCGGCAGAACATCTGGGCACGCTCACCTCACCCCTACTTCCGTAAACGCCATGTGGCATGGCGGCTTCGCTGCTCAATCAGAGCCCGCCAGCAGTTCTGCCAAAGCGGACTGCAGTTCCTGAACCTTGAAGGGCTTGTGCAGCATACGCGAATGTTTGCTTTCCTGCACCGGGCTGAGCGCCGCAGTTTCCGAGTAGCCGCTGGCGAAGATGACTGGCAGATCGGGAAGGGTCCGTCTGGCCCTCTTCGCAACTTCCGCGCCATTCATGCCAGGCATCGCGAAATCCAGTATCATCGCCGCCGCAGGGGTTTCTTGGAGAGCCCTCAGCGCCGAGGAACCGTCCTCCGCGACAATGGAGGCGTAACCCAGGCTCTCCAATGAATCTGTCAGGAAGGCTCGCACGTCGGGATCGTCATCGACGATCAGCACCGTGGCCGCAGCCGCCCGCTTGGTCTCGACGGAGTGCTCCTCGGCTCGCCGCGGCTGGATCTCCGTCCTGCGCAGGTAGAGCCGCACAGTAGTTCCGGTACCTGGCGCACTCTCGATCCTCACAGCGCCTCCGGATTGTTGAAGCGTGCCATAGACCTGACTGAGGCCGAGGCCCGTGCCTTTACCGACGTCCTTCGTCGTGAAGAACGGTTCGAAGGCACGCTCCGCGACCTCTGCGCTCATTCCGGTTCCCGAATCCTTCACCGACAGCTCCACATAGTCGCCATCCTGTAGTTCGGGATCACCCGTGAGGCGCCACGGGCGGGCGCCGATCACGAGTTGGCCTCCGCCCGGCATGGCATCACGCGCGTTCAGGGCGAGATTGAGCACGGCCAGTTCGAGCTGCGTCTGATCTCCCTCGGCGAAGACGCCGTCGGCGTCGAGATCCATGCGCAGGTCGATCGACGGTCCGATGGTCCTGCGGAGCATGTCAGCGAAGCCGGTGAGCGCGCTCGAGATGTCGATCGATGCGATATCCAACTTTTGGGTGCGGGAGAACGCGAGAAGCTGTCCGGCAAGGCGCGCGCCGCGGTCGGCCGCCTTCAGTCCCGCATCCGCCCATCGGCTTACGCGGCCTGCATCGTCTGGCTTGCGGCGGATCAGATCAAGGCTGCCGGTGATGCCTTGGAGAAGGTTGTTGAAGTCGTGAGCTATCCCGCCCGTCAGCCGGCCGACAGCCTCCATTTTCTGCGCCTGGCGCAGCGCGACATGGGCGCGCTCGAGTTCGCGGCTCCGCTCCATGATGCGCTGCTCGAGCGTCTCGTTCAACTGGCGCAGGCGAGCTTCGCTCTCCCGGAGTGCCGCCTCGGCCCGCACGCGCTCGGTCGTCTCCGAGACGATGCACAGCACGCCTCCGACGCCGCCATCTCCCTCCGGAACGGCCGAGTAGGAGACGTCGAAATAGACGGTTTCGCCGAACCCGTGCCGCTCGATGTAGAACGGCCGATCCTTGGCCGAAAATGTCCGACCGGTCTCCCGTACGCCGCGCAACAGCGGCTCCAGATCGTCCCACAGCTCGCTCCAGCTCTCTCTGGCCGGTCGTCCCAGCGCGCGGGGGTGCTTGTCGCCTATCGTGGGAGCGTAGGCGTCGTTGTACAGAGCCACGAACTCCGGACCCCAGAACAGCACGATCTGAGCTTCCGCCCGAAGCAGTAGGGACGCTGTAGTCTTGAGATCGGCCGACCAAATCTGCGGCTTGCCCAAGGGCGATCCAGACCAATCGAACCCACTCAGCAGGGCCCCGATTCGGCTGCCCACCGGAAAAACCGCTGTGTCTGAGGAGGTCCCCATAATTGCCCCGATCGCCGAGCGATCCGCGTAAGGATTGGGTTCGAAATGCAACCCTTCACAATGCTTTCGAATCCGTTTGGTTCCGAGGCTGCACAGCCACCGCGTTCGGATTACGAAAGGGATTTTAGGCAGCAGGAGTCGAGTCTTCCTTGACGCCGCGGGCGACGATTCGCAGCGCCCCGTCAGGTAGCGGCCGCTGCAGCTTCAGGGCTTCGTCCGCCGGCGCCGTCATCCAGGTCTCGACCTCATCTGGCGTGGTCAGGATCACGGGCATCGCTTTCGGGTGGATGGCGCCGACCTCGGCGTTCGGCTCCGTCGTCAGGAACGCGTAGAGGTCGTTGGTGGTCTCGCCCTCCTTGACCTTCCGGACCGACGTCCAGTTGGTCCAGATGCCGGCGAAGCAGGCGAGCGGCCTGGTCTCGTCGAGCGCGAACCAGATGTCGCCGCCCTCGGCCTTGTTGAATTCGCTGAAGCTGTTGAACGGCACCACGCATCGGTTCTCGACGCCGAGCCAGCGCGTCCAATGTTTGCTCTTCACGTTTCGGATGTTGGTGGTTCCGCCGTCCGGCTCCATCCGGAGCAATTCCTTGAAGTCGACCGTCTTGCCCTTCGCTTGCAGCTATTGGGCCCGCTTCTTGGTAGCGTCCATCAGCGCCTTCGACGACGAGGGCATGATCGTCGTAAAGGGCCTGGGTACTGGCCTGTTTCCATCGTCAGTGGCGTAAGTTGATTCAGCAGTGGCCCATTTTGATTTGGCTCTAGGCATGAGCGAGGACGAGAAGCCAAAACCGCCGCCCAAACCCTCCCGGGACAATGAAGCCCGGAAGGTCGTCCAAGACGTTGACGACCAGCGGGCGATTGCCGAGAAGCTCCGCCGCAAGATGAACTAAGGCCCTTTTTGAATCGACGGGCGGACATATAGAGAATAGGGTTCCGATTATCACCGGCCCATCACGGCCTCTAACGGTGACTGAGAGCCCCGTGCTCCCGCCAGTTCGCGGAGCCATTTATGGTCAAGATCCTCCCCTCCCTAACGGAACGCCTTACTCAATTGGCGAGCGCCGCTCGCACTCGGGCAGAATCAGCACCTCCGGGCCCCAAACGGGAAGCCTTGTTAAAAGCGGCTCAACTGAGTGAGAACGCAGTCAACATTCAGAAATGGCTGAGTTCAGGATTGCGAGCCCCTAGTTGAAGCAACCGCGCTTCAATAACGAATTAAGGCCGCCTCAGTGGGCGGCTGAAGGTGTCAAGAAGTGCCGAAGGACTGCTTAGGTTCTTCCAGGCGGCACCAGGTGGTGGCGCCCGACGCATTTCTTCCGAGATATCTTGTCTTCGCGCGGCGGGCGGCAGTAGATTTCGACGAGGCGGCGAAATCCAATGTCGACGCTGCATGCGATCCGGAAGCCGTGCCCGGTGTGCGGGCAACCGATGAAGCTCGCGCCCGAACAGACTGATCCCGGACGGGAGCGCTACGTCTGCAAGACCTGCGACGACGATCCGTTGCACGATCCTGCCGCCCGCAGGTGGGCGGAGAGCCCGCTCAGGCCGCCGGCGAAGTGACGGCGCGCCGGTTAGAATAGGTCCGCCGTAATGTTCAGACCGTCGGTTATGGCGGCCGCGAGCGACAGCAAAAGCCCGAGTCCGCAAAAGATCAGGATGGTTTTCAGATCCTCGGCCTCGACATTCATCCCCGTCGAGCGTGAGAGCGCCTTCACCAGTCCGGCCATCATCGGTCTCCTCGGAGAAAGCGGCAGCATAGCCGGTAACGGTCTAGCCGAGTGTGAACCAGCTCTCAGGTCCGGTAGCGCTCCGCTGGTCCGTCGGTCATCGACTTGGGCGTGTCCTCGGACGATCAAGAAATGATGCGGTGGACGGGGCCTGCGGTGTCGGAACCAAGCACCCGCATTCGTCTTGAATCGGAGCCAACACAACGGAGTTCCGCGTATCATGGCCCCCCGCGCCAATTGGAAAGGCTTTCTGAGGCTCTCGCTCGTCACCTGCCCGGTTGCGCTGTACCCCGCCACCTCCGAGTCCGAGAAGATCAGCTTCAACCAGCTGAACCGGGCGACTGGTCACCGGATCAAGTACCTGAAGGTCGACGCGGACACCGGCGAGGAGGTCCCGAACGAGGACATCGTGAAGGGCTACAAGGTGGACACCGACACCTTCATCGAGGTCACCAAGGAGGAGCTCGAGAACGTCGCCCTGGAATCCACCCGGACCATCGAGATCGACGAGTTCGTCGACCGCAGCGACATCGATCCGCGCTACCTGATCCGCCCCTACTATCTGCGTCCGGACGGCAAGGTCGGCCACGACGCCTTTGCGGTGATCCGCGAGACCATCCGTGAGATGGACAAGGTCGCGATTGGGCGGCTGGTGCTGACCAACCGCGAGCACATCATCGCGCTCGAGCCGCTGGACAAGGGGCTAATGGGGACGCTCCTGCGCTACCCGTACGAAGTCCGCGATCCCAAGGAATATTTCGACGAGATCGAGGACGTCAAAGTCACCAAGGACATGCTCGACCTGGCCAGGCACATCGTCGATCAGAAATCCGGCTCCTTCGAGCCCGACAAGTTCGAGGACCAGTACGAAACGGCGCTGGTCGAACTCATCAACCAGAAGCGCGCCGGCAAGCGCATCGTGCCGAAGGATCGTCCGAAAGGCGAGAACGTCGTCGATTTGATGGACGCGCTGCGCAAGAGCGTCGGCGGCGCGGCGGCGGAGAGCAAGTCTTCGAAGAAGCCGACCAAGAAAGCGAAGAAGGCGGCGGCCGGTCAGAAGGAGATGCTGATGCCGATCGCGGGCAAGAAGCCGGCGAAGGAAGCAGCGGCAAAGAAGTCCGCGGGCAAGCCGCAGCGAAGGTCCGCCTGACCCAAAATTAGGAGAGCGGCATGGATATCAAGGAAGCCTCGGCGATGACGGAAGCCTCCGGGCTGGTGAACGAGCAGGAGCAGGCCGCAGAAGAGCGCCGGCCGCGATCGATTCAAGACGCCGCCGCCGTTTGGGCGGATCGCCTCCGCAAGGCCACCGTCGAGGCGCCGCTCCAATCGCTGGCCGTCGCCTTCGTGCTCGGAATGTGGTTTAGCCGCCGTCGGTGACCGAGAGCGGTGCCCGCCGGCTGGTAGCATCTCCTAACGATCTTTCGAGCGACTGCGCCCCGAAGGAAGGGCAACCCCCGCCGATCCGCCGCGGTTTCGAGCAGTTCTCAGGCGGGCTCTAGCGGCATCGAGAACAGGAATCGGGTCTCCTCGGGCGATGAGGTCACGGTCAGAGTTCCTGCATGCGCCTTGGCGATTTGGGATGCGATGTAGAGACCCAAACCCAGTCCTTGGCGGCTCGCACGCGCCTTCCCGCGAAAAAACGGCTCGAACAGCTTATCCATCGTGTCGGGCGCGATAGGCTCTCCTACATTGGAGACCCAAAGCTCGAACGTGGCCCCGGCCGTAGCGGCATGAACGACGACGGGCTTGTTTGCCGCTCCGTGAGTCAGAGCATTACCCAGAAGGTTGGACAGGAGCTGGCCGATTCGGGTGCGATCGCATGGTACCGGCCGATCTATCTTGAAGTCGGTTTGGATTTCCCGCCCTGCGGAGGCCAGTCGAAGCTCATCGACGACCTGCGTCAGGACCGGTTCGAGCGGCTTGTCGGCATCTGTTTCCAGAGCGATACCGCCGCCCAGCCGGCCGCGCGCGAAGTCGAGCACGTTGTCGATCATCGCAGCCATCCGCATGATCGTGGTCTGCATCATTGCGATGATCTGGTGCTCTTTTTCGCTCTGCGCGGTCCGGTCGAGGATGCGCGCGCCGGCGCTGATGGATGCGAGCGGATTGCGAAGGTCGTGGCCGAGCACGGCGATGAACTGCTCGCGCAACTCAGAGCTCTGATGCTCGAGGCGCAGCACTTCCTTGGTCGCCTTCTCGGCGGTGACCGCCAGCTCGCGGGCGGCCAGAAGCTCCAGTTCGTAGCGCCGCCGATCCGTCGCCTTGATCAGCGCAAGACGTACCAGCAGCAGCTTCCCGTCCGGATCGCGGCGCTCGTTCGCGTTCGCGATCATCTGCAGCGGGGTATCGTCCGCAGCGAGCATGTCGATGGCGAATTCGTGGAAGGAGCCCTGCATCCGCAGGAGGGGCATGATGTGCGTCTCATAGTAGATGCGGCCCGGGACCGTCAGGAAATCGCTGAAGCGCTTGCCAATCATCTGCTCCCCGGAATGCCCGCTCCACTCCAGGAAGGTCCGGTTCACCTGATCGACGCGGCCGTTCGCCTGCACGGTGATGTAGCCGCAGGGTGCATTCTCGATCAGATCCTGGAAATCGGGAGCGGAGTCGTCCACTAGACAAAGGTCCGCATCGCATCGACGACTTCGGCCGGCGCGCTGAGGTTGGGACAATGCCCGGTCGCCTTCAGAACGATCATCCGGCTTTTTGGAATGCTGCGGTTCACGTAATCGCCGACTTCCTGGGATGCGATGATGTCCTCGCTACACTGCAGAACCAGCGTCGGCACGCTGACGCTTGGCAGATCCTTGCGGTTGTCGGAGGTGAAGGTCACGCGGGCGAATGCCTTTGCGATCTCGGGATCCGTTCGGCAGAAGCTGTTGGTGAGCTCGGCTCCAAGCTCTGGGCGCTCCGAGTTGCCCATGATCGCCGGGGCCATCTGCGCGGACCAGCCCATATGGTTGGATTCCAGAAACTGAAGGAGCTCCTCGATCTGCTTTGCGCTGAACCCGCCCACATAGCCTTCGTCGTCGATGTAACGGGCGGAGGGGCCAATGAGCACCAGCTTGCCGAACATGCCGGGCGCCTTCTGAGCGGCGAGCACCCCGATCATGCTGCTGACCGAATGACCGACGAAGACGGCGTCCTGGAGATCTAGCTCGCGGCCGATTTCCACCACGTCGTCCGCGTACCCGCCCAGGCTGGAATACTTGCTCCGGTCGTACGCCGCCAGATCGGAGCCGCCGGCGCCCACGTGGTCGAACACGACCGTCTTGAAGTCCTTCTCGAAAGCGGGCGCCACGAACCGCCACATGTTCTGGTCGCAGCCGAAGCCGTGAGCGAACATCATCCCCTTGCTGCCGGCTCCCCGGACGTGGACATTGTTTCGTTCGATCACGCCCGGCATCGGTAGCCTCTTCTTTTTTCGGGAGGTTTTTGTCATCGTAGTCGCCGCCGAGTGGCTCGCCAACCGATCTCTTCCTGGACCGGCCGGAGTACCCGAGGACGAGGCGGATGTCTCCGCTTTCAAGCGAAGCTCGGCCTTTCCTTGCCCATCGTCCTGATGGCCTCGACGATGCGGTCCGGGTGGTACGGTTTGTGGAGGGTCAAACTATCCGGGACCGGCCTGGCCTCGACCGGCGAAAAGCCGGTCACGTAGATCACGGGGAGCCCTGGATCGCGCTCTCGGCACCGCTCCGCGATCTGCCAACCGTCGATATGTCCGGGCAGCTTGATGTCGGTGACGAGAACGTCCGGATGTTTCGTTCGGCACAGTGACAGTGCCTCCTCGCCTTCTCCGGCCTCGATTACGTTCCAGCCTTCGTCCCGCAGCGCCTCGACTACGAATTCCCGAACGAGCGGATCGTCCTCGACTACAAGTATGCGCACCGGACGACCCTCAAGACTTTGATTCGCAATCAGTTTCGAACGTCTGAGGTACGGGGAGGTTCCGCTGCTGCCGTTCTTGGTCGAACGGCTACTCCTCGGGCTGGCACTCCGGGCAGGTATCGCCGATCGAATCCAGCACTTCGCGGACTTCCACGACAGCCTGGTCCGGGGACAAGCCGTCAGGTGGCTGCTGCCTGGCGATATTCAGCGCGTGGTCCCGCGCATGGGGATCGGCGCGGTCTTTTGCCCAGCCGTGCTCCTCGCATTCATGGATGGCACCGGCCTCCTGCAGCACGTGGATAGCCCAGCCGCGCAACGTGCGGATCGTCCGTGGTTTTTCCCTTGTCATCAGCATCGCGATAGCTCCTGCCGAGACGAATCCTTGGGGCCGCCGGCTCGTTCCTGGCGGTTAGCACGGGTCAGGGATTCCGAAATGCAGAGGCTCCGGCTTGTCCACCTGTTCCGCAGGGCTGTGCAGAACCTACGCGGCCGGCGCCGGATCTTCCTTCACGCCGCGGGCGACGATCCGGAGCGCCCCGTCCGGGAGGGGCCGCTGGAGCTTAAGCGCCTGGTCGGGAGGCGCGGTCATCCAGGTCTCGACCTCTTCAGGCGTCGTCAGGATCACCGGCATCGCCTTCGGGTGGATGGCGCCGACCTCGGCGTTCGGCTCCGTCGTCAGGAACGCGTAGACGTCGTTGGTGGTCTCGCCTTCCTTAACCTTCCGGACGGACGTCCAGTTGGTCCATATACCGGCAAAGCAGGCGAGGGGCCGGCTTTCATCGAGGGCGAACCAGATGTCACCGCCTTCGGCCTTGTTGAACTCGCTGAACGAGTTGAACGGTACCACGCAGCGGTTTTCCGGACCAAGCCAGCGCCTCCAGTGCTTGGACTTCACTTTGCGGATGTTGGTTGTGCCGCCGTCCGGCTCCATCCGGAGCAATTCCTTGAAATCGACGGTCTTGCCCTTCGCTTGCAGCTTCTCGGCGCGCTTCTTGGTGGCGTCCATCAGCGCCTTTGACGAGGACGGCATGCCCCACCGTGCGGTGGCGAGCTCGCGGCCCTCGGCGCCGGTCCGGATGATCGGCGCCTTGTAGTCCGGAAACACGCCTGGCATGGGCGCCAGGTTGCCGACGTAGCGGTTGACCACCCGGAACAGCTCGCTGATGGCGGCCTGGTTGGTCGTGATCGAGTAGAGATTGCACATTGTTCAGGGATCGGTTCGGGAATGACGCGGCTGGGTGGCGAGTTGTAGCAGAGTCGCTGCGGGTCGCCGCCCCGCTGTCGCGCATTTGCGGCAGCGCAGGCGACTCGCCAGATCGTGGATGAACGTGGTCGGCACATGCTTCATCGCGGCCAGGTCGACATCGCTCGGCGTCTTGCATCGCGGGCAACGGATTTCCAGCCACGGAAAGCCCGCGTTGATCGCCTGTTCGATCGTAGGTGAGGGATCGATCGGCTCGCCGTCCGACCACATCCGCTCGTTCCAGCTTTCGCATAGCAACCTGTCGGCCTGCTGCAGCATGATCTCGGCCTTGGCTCGCATCTCGGTCGACTGCGCAGCCAAGATGTTGGCCATCGCCCGCGACTTGCCGAGCTCCTTGTTGAGGGCCTTGCGGTCGCCTCCGGAAAGGGGCGTCGGGTGATACTTCGGCGCCATCGAGCGGCGCCTAGGCCAGGTCGAAGGTGGGCCAGCAGCCGTCTTCCTCATGGCGCCCGGTCCGGATGCTGCAGGTGTTGTCGAGCAGCCGCTGACCGACATCCCTCCAGACCGCCTCGGGACCGTAGAGCCGGGTGGCGTCCGCCTTTTGAATCTCGACGGTCCTGCCGCAGCCGGCAGCCGACCCTGAGAAGGTGGCCGGGTATCTGCCTCAGATGCAGCAGGCGTCCGGAAGGGCCCGGGCCCGGCCTGAGCGCTTCCGCGCGAGGGTCCTCCAGTAGGGCCTGCCAGTATTCCGGCGACATATCCTCGTTCGGGGCCAACCCGCGTACCGGCGGGGCCTTTCTGCCGACGTCAGGGGCCATCTTTTCCATCTGCTTGAGTGTCGGCATGCGCCAGCTCGCGGGTCGATCGGCCATAAGCAATTAGAACATATCAGGAACATAAATGTCGAGTCAGCCCAAGTCGGAAACTGGGGAAATGATGCGCGCCGCCGGCTCGGTGTCGGAACCGGGCCGCGCCGTTCGTCTTGAGTCCGAGTCCCCGTAGCTGGAGCGTTGCTACCCATGGCCCCTCGCGCGAACTGGAAAGGCTTCCTCCGACTGTCCCTCGTCACTTGTCCGGTCGCGCTCTACCCGGCGACGTCGGAAAGCGAGAAGATCTCGTTCACCCAGCTCAACCGTCAGACCGGCCATCGGATCAAGTACCTCAAGGTCGACGCCGACACCGGTGAGGAGGTGGCCAACGAGGACATCGTGAAGGGCTATGAGCTCGAGAAGGGCCAGTACATCGAAGTCTCCAAGGAGGAGCTCGAGGAGATCGCGCTGGAATCCACCCGCACCATCGAGATCGACGAACGCTGCGGCGGAGCGTTGGTCAGGAGGCCGCGCCGGCCAAGGCGGCAAAAAAGTCCGCCAAGAAGCCGAAGAAGGCATCGGCAGGCCAGAAGGAAATGCTGATGCCGATCGCTGGGAAGAAGCCGCCAAAGGAGGCCGCAGCCAAGAAGCCCGCGGCCAAGCCGCAACGGAAGTCCGCCTGACGACAGATTGGGAGAGGCGCATGGACATCAAGGAAGCCTCGGCGATGACGGAAGCCTCCGGGGTAGTGAACAAGCGCGAGCAGCCGGCAGAAACGACACGCCCGCAACCGCGGGAGGATGCTGCCATGGTTTGGGCGGATCGCCTCCGCAAGGCGACCGTCGAGGCGCCGCTGCAATCCCTGGCCCTCGCGTTCGTGCTCGGAATGTGGTTTGCCCGCCGCCGCTGACTCGCAGCGGAGGGCCTGCAGGACGGTATGCCCTAGTCCTGGCTTTCGGGGTCCGGGCGGCTGATCTCCCGCTCGGCTTGCAGCCAGAACTCCACGTCCCGTCCGGATGGGCGTCCGGCCTGCTCCCAAAGCTGATAGGCGCGTGCGGTATCTGGAGCGCCGGGAAGCGGACGGGAATAGCGCGCGCCTGAGCTGGTCTGCGAATTGCTGCAGCCTGCTCGCGGTACCATCATCCCTTGTGGACGCGGCAGTGCGGATAGCCAGTGCGATCTGATGCTCGAGTTTTTTCCTTTCATCCGTCGCGGCGCTCCGTTCTCCTCGCCCAAGACGATTCCCGCCGCGTGCAATTGTTCGCGAACCATCAACGCGTCCGTTCACTTCTGCACAAACGCCCTTTAACCTCGCCGCGATCCTCCGCTGTACCCGCCGCAGAAAAGTGCTTAGCTTTCCGCCGTTTTTTCCTCCAAGGAGCGAAGGGCATGGGCGAGTTTCCGGAACGAGTTCAAGCGAACATGGACGTGGTCCTGGAAGAGGTCTGTCGGGAATTGCCGAACGGCGGCGATCACGAAAGCCGCAGATACGTCGCCGAGGAACTGATCCAAACCGCACTGGAGGGGAAGATCACCCTCACTGACCTCACCTCTGCGGGTCGTCGAGCTCTCATTCATTTGAGGAATGCGCCTAAGTCAGCCTAGAGCGCCTCTTCAGACGCCGCAGCTTGTCTACCATCTGCGAACATGACCCGCTGCGGCCCGACGAGAGCGCTCAGGCAGCTTTTTCTTCGGGCTTCTCGATGATCTCGACCTCGGAGCAACCCATGTCGCGGAGTTCGGCAGCCTTCTTTTCGGTCGCAGCCCGCGTCTCTCGTCTCAATATGATCCGGCACGCACCGTCGCGCGCATATATGAAATAAAGCATTTTCTGATCCTATTTCGTTTGCATACACATGACATTCGTTTTTGCGCAACCATCCCGGCGTGATCGGCGGCGGGCGTGATTCTGCCGACGCGGCGGGTGGGTTTTGATTGCCGTTTCCGCATAGCGAAGCATCCTGGTTGGTGCTAACGTCCTCCTGCTACCTAAGCGCGCTCCGATCATAAGTGCGACCGGCAGGAGTTGTTCAGATGCTTACGAAACGAGACCTGCTTCGCTCTGCTTCGATGACAGCGCTCGCGGTCACCACGGCGAGGTCCGCCCCGGCGTTTGGGCAGAATAAGGCCGAATGGCCGAACCTAATCGAGGCCAAGGACATAGCCGAGGAAGGCTTCATCTACGGCTTACCGCTCGTGATGAATTATGCGGTCATGCAAGAATTTGCCGTGAACAAGAACTCGGGGCAGTTCAAGGCACCGTTCAACCAGATCAACAACGAGCACCACGTCGCTACCCCGGAGGACACCGCCGTCATCACGCCGAACAGCGACACCCCTTACTCGTTGCTCTGGCTGGATTTGCGGGCTGAACCAATAGTCGTCTCGGTGCCGACGATCGAGAAGGAGCGCTATTACTCGGTCCAGTTGATAGACGGTAACACCTACAATTTCGGCTACATCGGCGCCCGCGCCACGGGGAGCGAGCCGGGCGACTATCTGGTGGTCGGCCCCGACTGGAAGGGTGAAACGCCCAGCAGAATCAAGCAGGTGTTCCGATCGACCACGCCGTTCACGCTTGCGATTTTTCGCACTCAGCTCTTCAATCCCGGCGACATGTCGAACGTCGAGAAAGTTCAGTCCGGCTACAGGGCGGAGCCGCTTTCTGCCTTCAGTAAACAACCCGCCCCGCCGGCGGCGCCCAAGATTGAGTTTCTTCCTGCCAGCACGGCCGGCATCAAAGATAACTTCTTCCAATATCTCGATGCAGCCCTTCAATTCGTCCCCGAGACAGCGAGGGACAAGGCGATCCGTGCGAAACTTGCAAGGCTTGGCGTCGGTCCCGGCAAGACCTTCGCCTTCAAGGATCTATCCCTCGAACACAAGGCCGAAATCCTCGTGGGCATGAAGCAGGGTGACGACAAGGTCGACAAATGGCTGGCTGGTGGGAACAAAAACATCAACGGCTGGAACGTCGGTTCGTTTTTTGGCGACGAGACCTTCTACAACGGTGATTGGGTGATGCGGGCCGGGGCTGCCAAGGGCGGTCTCTATGGCAACGATGCGGTGGAAGCCATGTACCCCTATACGCGAACGGACGCGACCGGGGAGGCGCTCGACGGCAGCAAGCACAAGTACACCATCACCTTTGCGCCCGGCCAGTTACCGCCGGTCAATGCGTTTTGGTCGGTTACGATGTACGATGGCAAGAGCCAGTTCTTGGTCAAGAACCCGATCAATCGCTACCTCATCAACTCTCCGATGCTGACGGCGATGAAGAAGGACGCAGACGGCTCGGTGACGCTATACATCCAAAAGGATAGCCCCGGCGCAGATGCGGCAGCAAATTGGCTTCCAGCGCCGGATGACAGAATCTATCTTGTCATGCGCCTGTACTGGCCGAAGCCAACGCCGCCTTCGATCCTTCCGGCGGGCGCAGGGACGTGGCAGCCGCCCGGCGTCAAGCGGGTCTCGTAGCAGGCGCAGGCCGACACACTCGGTTGCGTTGCGATCCACCACCACGACCGGCCCCTCGAAGCCGGTCGGCTCCAGAGGAGCGCGGGTGCATCTCCGCATCGATCTCCGCGCCGCGCAGAACGACGATGGCCGAGATCCACAGCCAGGTCGTGAAGCCGATGATAGCGCCGAGCGAGCCGTAGGTTTCGTTGAACTTGCCGAAATTCGCCGGGTACCAGGAGAAGGCGCCGGAAACTGCGATCCAGAGTAGGGCGGCGATCGCACTGCCCCAGGCGACCCACCGCCAGCGCGCCGTCTCCCGGCTGAGCCCATAGCGATAGATCACTGCGAGCGCGAGCGTCAGGATCAGAAACATCGCTGGCCACCGTCCGATCCGGAGCAGCAGGTCGCCTGCGCCACTCAGACCGACATAGCCCAAGATGATGGGCACCGCGACAATGGACCCCAGCGCCATTATCACAAACACGATGCCGCCGAGCGGAGCGCTGCGTACCCATGGTCCCCCGCGCGAACTGGAAACGAATTTTGCGTCTCTCGCTCGTCACCTGTCCCGTCGCGCTCCATCCGGCCACCTCGGAGAACGAGAAGATCTCGTTCAATCAGCTCAACAACCTCGATCATGCGAATGGCCTAGGGGCTGAGCGGCGTGAGAGCGTTGCGCAGTGGCGCATCGGAAATTTGCATCAAACCCGCAAATGGCTGACCAAGCTCCAAGACCAGGTAGATCGCTCCCGCGGCCGACAGTGCAAAAACGAACAGCGCGCAGAAAACGGTTGTGCTGGGTTTGGCAAACAGGCCGAGGCTTCCAAAGATTATGGTGAGCCAGAAAATCAGCACCACCAGGAACGGCATGGGGATCGAATTGCTCGTTTGTTCGAACAGCAGCAGGCGGCTTTGCGCAATGTCGGTGGCGATCTGTACGGCCCTGGCCTGCACGGAGCGCTGGGCATCGTTCTGCGGCGAAAGCTGCTGCAGCTTGGTGAAGAATGCCTCGCTTGCGGCGCTCGCCTCGAAAGGGGTCCCCTTGGCCGCCTCGGAACTATTCTCGCGCCACATTCGATCGGCCAAAACAGCGACGCTGCGCCGTAACAGACGGCGTACGTCGTTCGTCTCCGGTCCGTACTGCGCCAGCAGATTGTCCAGCACTACCACGCTGCTTGTCATATGCGTCACTTGAGTGCTCTGCGTGTCGTAGGAGCCCTTCGCCGAGCCAATCAGCAGGCCGAGGACAAGCGCGGCTATCGTCCCGATGAGGCCGGTGCCCAGCCTGACCACATCCTTCTCATCGGTGCTCAGGTGATGCCCAGGAAGGAACATACCGAACAGGGCGCCGCCCGCGATGCATACAAACGTGATGCCCGATAACGCGATTGCATTCATGATTCACCAGTGTCGCGAGGCAGCGGGGTCACTCCGTCCATTTTGCGTTCCCGCAATCGCCGTGCCACGGCATGCCGCGACGTTGCGGCGTCGCCTAGGCCGCCGAAGCAACTGCGGGCCTCTTCGCGAGCAGGGCTCGTCGGTCGTGGATCAAGCCCTCCAGCCGGTGCGCTGCAACGTTCAATGTGGCATCATCCACGGCGCGCTCGTCTCCACCAGCGGATTTGGCGCGCTCCGCTCTTAGAATGCCGTCGATTTCTTCTTCGATATCCGAAAGCTCAGCCTCTGTATCGACTTTCCGAATCCGACGTGCCAGGGCGTAGAGAGAGTCGAGCGGGCCTTCAGGTGCGGGGCTACCGAGCCCCAGGAATTTCCACGCCGCCGCCAGCATAGTGGCGGCGCCGCCCAACACCATCGGCGTCAGATAGATCCAGTTGCCGTATTCATCCATGAAGCTCTGCGTGGTGCTGTTGTAGACAGCGGCCGCACCGGGGTGGAGCGGAAGGTAGGCATCCTGGTCGGTGCTGGGCGCGGTGATCTGCGCGAAAATCGGCTGCTCGCGCAGAAGATTCCTGCGCGCGCTCATGATCGCCTGCGTGAGTCTGGTCACCAGATCGGTGCCGAGCTTATTTTGCGCAACCAAGTACAACGACGTCCTCAAGGTCGTCAGATCATCTTCCGGGACCGGTGGCGATCCCCGCAGCGTGCCCTTCGGCACGTCGAAGCTTTCGAAGGCGCGTTCAGTCTCTGCAATTGCTCCCGCTGAATCGATCGGGATCAATACCGGGACCTTTTTATGGTCGAGCTGAAAGAATCCGCGAACGAGTGAGAGGTATTTTTCGGCGAGCGGAATCACGACCAGCAGGGCACTGACCTGTTTTGACTGAATGGCCTGCCGGACGTCCGCCAAAGCAACATTCTTGAACACAACTTTTGCGTTTGCCAAATCATATTCTTTGGTCAGCACATCGACAATTTTGGCGTTCGCCACCCCACCGACCACGCCGATCGCGCGTCCTTTGAGGTTTTCAATGCTGTCGATGGCCGATCCCGGCGGCGCGATGACCAGTACGACCATATGGCTGACGACGACGACGGCTTGCGCGTGCGACAAATCGCCGACATCGCCGCGAACCACGGCCAGATCGACCTTACCCGCGGAGAACGCGGCAGCGGCCTCAAGCGCTGTGCCGCTGTCGATGACCTTGAGCCGGACCGGCGCGTTCGTCGAAACGAGTTCGCTCGCCATCGCCGACATTGCCTTGGCTGCCTCGCCGTCGATCGACCCGACCGCCACGGTCAGCGTGACCGGGCGAGCGTAGTACCGATAGGCGAGGAGACCTGCGCCTGTCGCAACGATCACTACTCCGACAAGCGCGAAGAAGCGAAGCCAGAGCGGTAATTTCCTCGACATCCTCGCCACTCCAGACACGTCGTCCGATGGACATCGCTGAATCGCCTTGATTGCAGCGGCCCCTGCTCAAACGCACCGCACTATGGATCAGAACTGTCGGCCGATGCCGGCTATGCCCAAGTCGGCGCGAGAATGCGTCGCGAAGGGTATTGCCTCATCTGACCAATTGACGAGCATTGGCGGGGCGGTCTGTGCGGGGCCAATTGTGGCAAGGTCAGCGCGGCGCTGACCGCAGTGACTGCAAGGCGGCTAAGAAGGAGCTTCATTATATCGTCTCCGTTTTTAAGCCTCGAACCGAATGCGTGGAACACTACCGCGGGTTGCGATGGTTAGCTATGCCAAAAACGGCAGAGGTTTGATCGGATGTTGCGTCCGAGATTGGTGTTCACTGTGTGACAACGCAGAGACGCCCGATGACGAAGGACCAAATCAATCGTCTGAGACTGTGAAATCGAGGCGGCGATGAGGTGGGGATGGAAGATATCAGCGAGTAGCGGACGGACCTGGCCCTCCGTCGTGCCGTACGAAAATTCCTGGAAAATCGACATCATGACAGACGGGCCGGAGCGTCAAGTCGTTTGATCAGCCCCTTTCGACCCCTCGCACCATTTGGAATTTTGCGGAGGGGCCACATGGACGTGGAGGCGCATAATAGCAATGGCTGACGCTTGCGTTCGGTGCTAGGGTGATACTCGTTGAGGTAGCCGAGGTTTTTCGGCCCCTCGCGGCGATCTCGTCCTGATGATGCGGCTGTACTGGCCGAGCGAAAACGATCCCTTGATCATCGACAATTCTTGGAAGCTTCCGCCGGCGAAGAAGATGAGTTGCGGGGCTGCAAACAGCTCGAATTGATCTCAAGCCATTTGCGGCGAACAGTGACCAAATAGGCCTCGCGCGACCAGGCTGAACAATGGTTGGATGGGCTTGGCCATGCGAGCGATGCGAGCGGTAAGGACGGCGAGAAGGACGAGATCATGGGTAGATCGCTTGGACCAATGATGCTGGCCATCGCTGTTCTTTTCAGCCCGGTTGCGCAGGCGCAGCCGCTTGCGGGGGCCCACAATCCGCAGGAGGTGCTGGCCGCGCAGATACGTCTGCAGGGGTTCGCATGCGACAAGCCGCTTGGGGCGGTGAGGGACAAAAAGCGCTCCAGGCCGGACTACGCCGTCTGGACACTGAATTGCGGCAACGGGACGTACCGGATCGGACGCGCCCCCGATATGGCCGCGAAGGTCGAATCTGTTCGATGAGGGCAGGTTCTTCGGGGCACATTACTGCCTTGGCACTGGTGAGTGGGAGATTTCAGATGCCTCTCTCGATTTCGCTGATAGTTCTGAGCTCGCAATTGGTCGTCGCCGCGGCTGATACCGTCCCTAAATTTGACATCGGGGGTAGCTGCAAGGCCACTGCCAGTGCGACGGCTGGCATGTCCGAGGACCAGCCGCTCAAGCGGTGCATAAGCGACGAGCAGGACGCGCAGCGCCAGCTCGAAAGCCAGTGGTCAACATTTACCAGCTCGAGCCGAGTAAGCTGCGCCGGGATGGAAAACAGCACGCGAAGCTACGTCAGCTTGCTGACCTGCCTGCAGTTCGCCAACCAAGCCAAGTAGCTGAACCGCCCTGGTCGATGCGAAAGCGCCTGGCGAAGCGGTGCGCTTGAGATCTGCATCAGGCCTGCGAATGGCTGTCCGAGCTCCAGGACAAGGTAGATCGCTCCGGCGGCCGACGGCGCGAAGGCGACGAGCAAGGCCGGCGACGGTTGCGCCGGGCTGGGCACACAGGCCAAAGCTCACGCAGATCATGGTCAGCCAGAAAATCAGCCCGACCATGAAGGGAATGGAAGGATTGTCGTTTTCCGTGAACATCAACAGCGCAGTAGCCGCTGGATGGATTGCCGGCCCCGCGAGAACGCGATGGCCGCTGCGTCGGAGCATCGGCCAGGAGGGCGCGCCGGCGAGGCTGTTGCTCTTTCGTCGCAGTTTTTACCTTTTTTCTGGCAAATCAATCGTGAGCGAATTTTACATAGCAGTCCTGCTTTCTCCAGGGCTACAGTATCGCCGAGTTGTATTCGGAGGCGACACATCCTGCGGGGGACGGCTATGAAGGCGAGAATTGCACTGGCCTCGGCTAATGGTGCGCGGCCAATCACAGCACATCGACGCAGAGTTATTTCTGCAGCCCTCCTGACGTCCACTCTGCTGCTTTCCGCCCCGTCTGCCTTCGCCGACGAAAACGGCATCAGTTTCTGGATCCCCGGCCTCTTCGGAAGCCTCGCGGCCACGCCTCAGCAGCCGGGTTGGTCACTCGCAAATATCTACTATCACACCTCCGTATCCGCCGGCGCCGACGTCGCGCGGGCGCGCGAATTCACGCTCGGCAGAGTTCCCGCCAACCTCAACGTAAACGCGAATCTGAATTTGCATCTCAACGCCACCGGCGATCTTGGCCTTGTGCTCCCGAGCTATGTGTTTGCAACGCCGGTGCTCGGCGGCCAGGCCTCGGTGTCCCTCCTGGCAGCCTATGGCGTCGTCGGCACCAGCCTGGCGGGGACCTTGTCCGGCGTTCTCACGACGCCCTTCGGCAATGTTCCCTTCGCGCGGTCCGACACCATCAGCGACACCACGTGGGGCTTTGGGGATCTGGCGCCGCAATTCGCATTGCGCTGGAACGCCGGTGTCCACAACTACATGACCTATATCACCGGCGACATCCCAGTTGGCGCCTACCAATCCGATCGTTTGTCGAACCTCGGCATCGGACACGGCGCGATCGACGTCGGCGGCGGCTACACCTATTTCAATCCGCAGACCGGTCACGAATTTTCCGGCGTGCTCGGCTTCACCTACAATTTCAAAAACACTGCCACGCAGTATCAAAGCGGCGTCGACATGCATTTCGACTGGGGTGCATCGCAATTCCTGTCGAAGCAGGTCATGGTCGGCCTCGTCGGCTATGTCTACAAGGGGCTGGGCTGTGACAGCGGTTCTGGTGACCGTGTCGGCTGCTTCCAGTCCCAGGTGGTTGGTATCGGACCCCAGATCGGTTTCCTTTTCCCGGTCGGCGACATGCAGGGCTATCTCAATCTGAAAGCTTACGGAGAGTTCGCTGCGGAAAATCGGCCGTCAGGCTGGAATACCTGGGTCACTTTCTCTATCTCGCCGCCTGCGCCTGGAGCGCCTCCGACAACAAAACCCGTCGTCAGAAAATACTAGGAACATGCAATTGGCCCTTGCGAAGCGGCGGCATCCCTCCACGAGGTCCGCTCGTGGAGGCATGGCGGACCAGATTTTCTCACGTTGAGTTTTTCGCGTTTTGACCCAACTCGGACGTCGAACTTGTCTGCGATTTTGACTGCGCAGTCGGGAAATACCGCGCCGGTGCGTGGCATCCAGCGCGGTACATGTTTAGCTGGCTTTTTGCACCGCCGGGGGCTTCCACGAGCCGTTCAGGATCGAAGGCGACTCATCCTTCGGCCAGTACATCCTCAGCATCGGAATGAACTCGCCCTTCGGAGCCGGAAGCCAGTTCGCCTCCTTGTCCTTACCCGGCGATTCATTCTGGAAGTAAAGCGTCAGCGAACCATCGGCGTTGAACTTTGGATTGTCGCGCAGGCTGACGGTAAATTTGTTCAGCGGGTTGGGAACGAACCACCAGCCCTGGTCGATCATGTACATGGTGATCGACCAGAAGCCGTTGACCGGCGGCGTCGCGTCCTTGGCGAAGGTCAATGTGTACTTGTTTGCGCCCGTCAGCTTCTGTCCCGTCGAATCAGTCTCGGTGTAGGGATAGACGGCATCCCGCTGCTGGTTGGCGGGCCAGCCGAATGCCGCCACCACAGCGCGCTTCATGTAGCTGTCGGCGCCGTAGGTACCTAGCCCCTTAGTCACCACCCAGCCGTTCATGATCTCGCCCAAGGCTGCCTTGTTGTCTTCAATTTTTTTCAGTGCTGATTGCGGAATGTCCTTCAATGCGGCCTGCACAGCGGGATCGAGCTTGCTCATCTCAAACGGCTTGCCGGGTACGATGCCGATCTTCGCCATGCTCGCGAGGATGGGGCCATCTCCCGCCGCTGGCGGTGCATCCCCACCCATTAGCTTCGCCATGAGATTGAAATACCCCTCCGTTCCCATAGCTATGATGAGCGGTTGCGGCTTGTCGGTCATGCTGAACCCGAGATTCGGATTCACCGGCGGCGCGACAGGTGTATAGGGCTTGCCCCACGAAGAAAGCGGCGTGATCTTGTACTGTGCCTGCAACTCGTTGACTGCCTTGTAATCCTGTTCGGTGCCATCAGCATAAGTTCGGCCCAAAATAACCATGTAGCGCGTTGCCATGGGAAACTGCGTCATGCCTGCCGGTACCTCGCCCTTCCAGCCAGGCCCGGTGAACAGGTAGTTGGCGGCCTTGCCGTCAGCCGTGCGTCTGCTCGGCGATGACTCGGAATCCGACATCCAAAGGTCGGTCAGCTCGAACAAATAGAAACGATTGCCCATCTCTGGGTGACTGAACACCTGCGGTTCAGTGAGGTCGAGCCAACCCAGAGAATAAAGTGTGTCCGCATTTGGCGCCGAGACGCCACGATAATCGGCCGGCGGATAGCGCGGAACGTTGATGAACTGTCCGGTTGGCGCCGTAAGCCCTTCAACCTTTGGCACATTGCTCATCTGAACCTGCGTGACATAGGTCGTGATGAGCGAATAGCCGTAGATATATGCGCTCTCGGCGATCTGCCGCGCTTCCTCAGGAGTGACTGCTTGTGCGTGTGCAGGCAGGGGCATTCCGTTGAGGACCGTGAATGCCAAGCTGGCCGCAGCCGCGCCGTTTACGAATGATCGTCGGGTCGATTTCATGGCGAACTCCTCACTTTGGTTCAAAGGGGAGACAAGCGCTCGTCGAACCTAAGGAAAATTCAGCGGCTCAACACGACGCCCGGTTGACCTTAATCTTTGAAGCGTACCATTAATTGCACTCTAAAGCCAAGCGTGCCGTGATCGCTGTTGGTCCGACTCCGCATTCCGGACATATGGCGTTTGCACCGCTGCTAAGGGCGTAGCAGACGTCAAACGTCTCAGGCGGCAACGGCTCAACGTGTGGATAGAGGGCCTACGGAGAAGAGGGCCTGCTTGAGTTCGGTGGTCACTCCAGGCAGGTGTCACCGCTAGTCCAGGACGTCATGGACCTCGACAACTGCCTCGTCGAACGAGAGGCCCGACGGCCGATCGCGACGCACGATGTCGAGCGCGCGCGCGGGCGTGCGGGTCGGCGCAGTCCTGCATCCAGCCGTGCTCCTCGCATTCGCGGATGGCGTCGGCTTCCTGCAGCACCGAGGGGGCAGCCGCGCTGGGTCCCGACCGCCGGCCGTCTTTCCTTCCTCATCAGCACCGAAATGGCTCCTGGCCCTAACAAATCCTTGCGACAGTCCGCTCGTTGCTCGGGGTTAGCATAGGTCGCGCATTCCGAAATCCAGAGGGTCCGGATTGTCCATCTCCGTAGGCCTGTGTAGAACCCTATGGGGCAGGCGCCGGGTCTTCCTTCACGCCGCGGGCCACGATCCGCAGCGCCCCGTCCGGGAGGGGCCGCTGCAGCTTCAGCGCCTCGTCCGGAGGCGCGGTCATCCAGGTCTCGACCTCTTCAGGCGTCGTCAGGATCACAGGCATCGCCTTCGGATGGATGGCGCCCACCTCCGCGTTAGGCTCAGTGGTCAGGAATGCGTAGAGGTCGTTGATCGTCTCGCCTTCTTTGACCTTCCGGACCGACGTCCAGTTAGTCCAGATCCCGGCGAAGCAGGCGAGCGGGCGAGTCTCGTCGAGCGCGAACCAGATGTCGCCGCCCTCGGCCTTGTTGAACTCGCTGAACGAATTGAACGGCACCACGCAGCGATTTTCGACGCCGAGCCAGCGCGTCCAGTGTTTGCTTTTCACATTGCGGATGTTGGTCGTTCCAGAATCCGGCTCCATCCGGAGCAATTCTTTGAAGTCGACGGTCTTGCCCTTGGCCTGCAGCTTCTCGGCGCGCTTCTTGGTGGCGTCCATCAGCGCTTTGGACGACGACGGCATGCCCCAGCGCGCGGTCGCGAGCTCGCGGCCCTCGGCGCCGGTCCTGACGATCGGCGCCGAGTAGTCGGGAAAGACGCCCGGCATCGGGGCCAAATTGCCGACGTACCGGTTGACGACGCGAAAGAGCGCGCTGACGGCGGCCTGGTTGGTGGTGATCGAGTACAGATTTCACGTGGTCAGGTCTCCGGATCCGGATGGCGGGCCCGCTGCGTCAGCTGCAGAAGCGTGGCCGGGGGCCGACGGCCGGCCTTAGCACACTTGCTGCAGCGGAGACGGCTCGCCAAGTCGTGGACGAATGTGGTCGGCGGATGGCGCACCGCGGCCATGTCGACGTCCCGCTTGGTCCTGCAGCGCTGGCACTCGATCTCGATCCATGGGTATCCCCCATTCAGGGCCTGGTCGATCGTGGGCGAGGGGTCGATCGGCTCGCCGTTTGCCCACATGCGCTCGTTCCAGGATTCGCACAGCAGCTTGTCGGCCGTCCGGATCAAGGCCTGCCCCTTCGCGCGGGCTTCGGCCGACTGCGCAGCGAGGATCGAGGTCATCGCCCGAGCCCGGCCGAGTTCCTTGACAAGAGCCTTGCGGTCGCCTCCAGACAACGGGGTGGGGTGGTGCTTGGGGGCCATGGCGCGCCGCAGGGCTAGGCGCCGTCAAACGACGGCCAGCAGCCGTCTTCCTCGTGTCGCCCGGTCCGCTGCGAACACGTGTTGTCCAGCAGGCGCCGCCCGACGTCCCTCCAAACCGCGTCCGGACCGTAGAGCCGGACGGCATCGGCCTTCTGGATCTCCACGGTCCGGCCGCAGCGCCGACAGCCCACCCTCAGTAAATGCTGGGGAATTTTGCTCAGCCGCAGCGCCGCTCCGGAAGGGCCGAGCCGGGCTTCTGCGCGCGGATCGTCGAGGATGGCCCGCCAATATTCGATGGGGAGGTCGTCTGCCGGTCCTAGGACCGGCGCTGACAGGGTTTTCCTGCCGGTCTCGGTAGAGGAGGCGAGTTTCTGCATCTGCTGCCTGGAGGGGAAGCGCCAGCTGGCGGAGTGACCGGACATCGACCATCCCCCAGCGGTGTCTCCTATTGGCGGCGTACGAATGGCGCCACCGGCTCATCGGATCTGTCTGACGTCGGCAAAAGCGCTGTCAGCGGCCTCAAAGTGCGTTTCGCGAACGGGACATACTAGTCCACCTCGAGGCTCCTCAACCGCGTTTCTGCCGAGGGGAAGGCTTAGTCCTCTTGCCAGGAGGTTTACCGGGAGGTGAGCGCGTCTTCTGAGCCTTCCGGTTTGGTTGGAGAAGGCGGCCGCCGATCGCGTTCCCCCTCAAGTCGGCGATCCGGTACAACCTCGCGAAAACCTGCTTGTGATCGAACGCGGGTACGACGCCTGCCTCGTCGAGGGCAGCCTTCATGGTGGCGATCGGAACGTTGTGCTCCTTCGCCAACCTGAACAGCGAGATGTAGCCTTCTCGGAACCGGTCCACCGCCTCTACGGAGACAAGCTTCTGAGGGCGCCTGTTCACGGGATTGGCCGCCAAGAACGTGGCGATGTGTTCGTGCGCGACGAGAGCTGCGAGTACGCGGTCCGAAATCCTCATCCTGCGTGCCGCTTCGCATAGGGAAAGGCCGGTGTTATCTTCGCCGCGGAGCGCTCTGATGGCTTGATCCGGATCGACAAGGATACCGAGATATCCCCGGACCCCACTTGCCGTTTTTGTTTCGAGCCTCTTGTCGAGCATCAGCGCGATCACGTCCGCAGCGGAACGGCAGCATCGTTTGGCGGTATAGGGAATATTGCGGAATTTGCTGTGCCCGTGGACAACTGGCGAATTGATCCCGAGCTTCAAGAGGAAGGCATCGAGATCCGCGGAGGCGTAGCGGTCTTGACCTCCGGAGTTTGCCGCTCGATGGCGGGCCTGCACGAAGCCACGCTCGATGAGCAGCGCCATTTGACTGCGCGGCGCATTGAGATGCTCCATCGCTTCGGTAGCCGAAAGCGCATTTGCGAGGGGCGCCGCGACGGCGAGCCCGGCATCGGCGTCGAAGAGTACGTTGTGGTCCGACATATCCATCTGCTCGTCGGTCACGAGTCCCGCAGCCCGTAGATGCCTACGCAGGACTTTCGGGTGCACCGACGTCTGGCGAGCCAGGGTTTGCAGCGAGTGAAGGCGGCGCCTTCCAACCGGTTTGCCCAAAATGGACTGGCCGCCATCGATGGCGAAGTTTGCCAGAATGTAGTCCCGCATGATCCTGCGGACTACGTCGTATTCGGCGTCGTACTCGGGGTTGTCGGTCCGGGCAAGTAGCAGGTACAGCTTTCCGAACAGGACACTAGGACCATCGAGCCGTGAGCGACCGTCGACCGCATCCTTGAGACGGGCCATGAGCGAACGGAAGCTTTCGGCGCCTCCCGCAAATGCGACATAGCCGGCAGCGCCGGCGGCATCGCGCTGCTCGGCAGAGAGCTGTTTTGCGTCGAGATTCGGAAACAATGCGATTGCACCGGTCGTTTCACTTAGGCGCACGGCCGATCCGATCTTCATCGTATCCAAGAGCCCGCCACCGTTCCCGCCTGCTAGACGCCTCAGCGCGTAGGTTTGGAGAGGGCTGGGAGCCAGCGGCTGCACGGCCGCTAGTTCTTTGAGCCGAGGAAAAAGCAGTCTCACCTGTTGGGCAAAGTCGTGCCGCAACCTGACGCTATCCGTCTGGTCTGCGTATGCCATCGGAATGCGGTGGACCGGACAGAGCCGGACGATGTCGAGGAGCCAAGCGGCTCGTCCGTAAGCAGCGGATTGCGGCAATAGCTCAGGATGCGCCTTGATGTCGGCGAGCGCGCAGGCGGGACAGACCGCAAGGCGGACGCGCCGAAGGGCGATCCGGTCTAGAGGTTCTCCGTGGAACGTCCAGTGAAACGGACTGGACTTGGCGAATGCGTTGACGAGCAGCGGCTCCGGCTTCATCCCGCCAAGGGCCGCAAGTGAGCGGAGGCTTTTCTCGTCACCGTCGGCCACGTCGACGAGGCGGATCTCGAAGTGCTTGCAGAAGGCCTCAGCTCGGGTGCCGTTGCGTGCTGCCAGTCGCGAGACGTAGCTCACCGGCGTCTCGTCGGAGTGGAACGGTACGGTCAGGCGAAGCTTCTGAACGATCATGGGTCCGACCTGCGCGGCTTTTCTTTTTTCGTTTTGCGCTCGTCTTCCTCGTCATCATCCGTACGGTGCTGAATGATGCTGGTGTCGATATCCTGCCAGTAGTCGGATACGAACACGTTGAGTTCGACCGGCTGCAGCGTTCTGGCCGCGTAGGCATCCGCGTAGTCCTGCAGCGTGACGACCTTTCGGCCCGACAGAACACAGACGCCGATAGCCAAGACCGTGAGTTCGAAGAACAGCCCGAACTGACGCGCGGCACCGTGGCAGATGCGTGCGCGCAGTTCGGTTTCCTTGGCGGCCTTCAAGGAGACGCCGGCGAGCTTTTCGTACTCGCCCAATCCGCGGTCGAGATCTTCGCGGTCGTGCTTCACATCGATTGGATGGAATTCGACGAACCTGGTACGTCGCGTCAACGTGGCATGCGATTCCCGAGCCTCCGGAGTGGGCTCGTCGAGGAAGTCGTCGTCGAAGAGCCTCCTCAATTCCCGCAGTCCCGAAATAATAGGGTTCACAGGCCAGTCGAGATCCGTCATCAGACCTGCGAACGTCTCGACGATCTTGCTGCGTTCCAGGCGGTTCTTCTGTTTGATGATCCGCTGTGCTTCCTCAAAGTGGGGGACGAGAATGTTCTGGTGCTGCATCTGGAAGCGGGCAAGGGCCCAGGCCTCGTTCTCCGGTAGGTGTGTTTTCGTCCGATAACCGCACGCATGCACAGTTGCCAATCCCAGCTGACCTAAGGTCGCCGGCGCGCGGGTTTGGATCGTGATGAGGGGGCAACCCCCTTTAGGATTCCGGTAGTTCGGGAAGTAAGGGTTGTCCTTCAAGAAGTGCTGCATCGCTTTCGTCTTGCCCGCGCCGCTCGGAGCGATGATGGCGATCGCGCTGCCTTCGCCGCGGTTGTCGACACCTTCGGGACGGGACAGGTCTCGCCGGACCATATTGTCCATGATCATGAAATCGATCTTCTGAGCGAGATCATCGTCACGACTCGTCGTGACGTAGTGAGCCTTCAGCTTCTCCATCAGCGCCACATGCTTGAGCGTGGCCGGACCCGACAAGCGGCGCCATAATTTGATAGGGTCGTTGCTCGGCGGATCGCTGTCCGGCGGCGTTGACGCTGTGCGCTTCATGCCCTTAATCCTGAAGTTTGAAGATGCGCCGGAAGCCGGGGCGCCGCTGTGCCCGCTTCGGCGCGCGGGCCGCCCTCTTGGTCGCGGCTGTCGCCTTCTTGCTGTGCTTTTTGGGGCGCGACGTCGCTTTTCCGGACGAGGGGCGCCCCTGGGCGCGCGCGGTCGCGCCGCTGGCGCGCTTCTGCTTGGAGGATGCGGTGCGGCGACGCTGCGGCCCGGCGCGCAGCTTGGTGGGCCGCTTGCGCGGCCGCGCCGGCGCGGCGTCGCCGACCCCGGTGGAGGTTTCGTAGATGTCAGTCGACGGCTCGTGCGTCTCATTGTACTCGTCGTCCGGATACGCTGCGAAGACCTCCATGCGAGCCTCGGCGGCGAGAGCCCTTTCGCGCGGGAGTGGGTTGTCGCTGATGTCAGCCCGCTTGCGGCCGATCTGAGCAATGCGATCAAACTGCTGGAGAGCGTGCGTGATGAGGCTCCGGTGACCTCCTTCTTCACGTATTTCGCGTGATTGCGGAGCTCAGCTTCCGCACCAATCCACGTCTCCGCATCGACGAGGTGGAAGACCTTGGACGTTCTGACGGTCAACCAGGAGCGTTTCCCGATCTTGACTGAGATCGCTCCGAGATTGGCGGGGTGGACGCGACACTTGAGCTTGACCGGCCCGTGCTTCACGAAGATTTCGTGCAAACGCTTCGAGCGATACCTGATGTTCAGAAATCTGATGCCACCCGGTGTCAGCACGCGATCGATATCGTACCCGAAGATGTTGCGTAGCTTGTCGTGGTCTGGCGTGCCCCAGACGCCGTGCAGACGCGTGAGCCTTAGGTATTCTTCGCGGGGAGTTCTAGCGCCGAGGGCGGCCATCTGCTTGTTGTGATGGCAATCGACCGCGAACAGGACCAGCACGCGTCCGAGTTCATCGAGGGTCGTGCCCGCGCGGCCGGAGGCGTCGTACTCTCCTTTGGTGTTGATGTCGGCGAACGTGCGGCCCTCGAACCAGCTCAGGAGGCTTTCGTCGATCGACCGGAACATCCGCTCTACCATGCCGCGAAGCTGCGGCACGCCGCCTGGCGGGCAGAAGAAGCCGATTTGGAGATCGCGGAGAACGGTGTGTACTTCCCTGTTGTTGATGGGGCTTCCGCCATCCGAGTACATGTGCTCCATGACGCCGTAGATGTCGTACGGAGTAATCGCACCGGCCGCATCGGCGAACTTCTTCTTGTCGGCGAGGGTCATCTCGAGCAGGCGGAGAATGCTCTTGGTGCTGGCGGTGCGGGACAGGGTCATGCCCAAGATGACATGGGTGCGGCGGCACATGGCGATGGCCAAATGCATGCGCACTTTCTTGAGCTTCCTGCGCGACGTGCGAGTGAGCTTCTCCCAGGCGCCGCTCCAGCTCAGGATGGTCTGAAGATGGACGGTCCAGTGATCGATTTCGACGTGCTGAAGCGGTCGGAGAACGTCTTGGATGCCATCGCCGTAGCTCTGGCATTGCCTGATCGCCTCATCGATGCCTTCGCGGCCGGCCAGCACCTCGAAATGGTCCAGCATTTTGATCTCACGATAGATACGGCCATAGCTGGGAACATCCAGCGGGGCCAGCTTCTTCTTTTTGCGCTCTGGATTGAGCGTCTTCTCGATATACTGCTGCATGTCCTCCCAGCATTTCAGCCTGCTGGGCTTGTTTGGAGCGGCATACCTGCGGGCGAATTCCTTGACGATCACTGCCCGTTCATCGGCCAGTCGTTCTTCGCGGTTTCCGCTCCGGTATGTGCGTGGACAGAGCGCGAGAGGGTCTCGCCCGCCTTCGACGAAGTCGTTGCGCCACTCGCGGAATGCTTTGGGGCCTGGGGGGTCCGGGAACGTCTTGAGCCGACCCGCGCGACCGCGCTTGCCGTTATTGTCGAGCTTGCTATATCGCTGACGAACTTTCTGGTCCGCGAGGGAGATGGCCTCTTTGAGCGGATCGTCGCCGAGCGTAACCGTCTTCGGCATCTGATTTTGGAGCTTTTCGAACGCCTCGATGAGGTCCTTCTTCCAGATGACCCTCATCCGCACTTCGTACGGCAGATCGGACAGCATGCTGACGCCGGAGCGGAGCCGGGCTTTCGTCTGCCGGGGCGAATACCAGTGGCGGTCGTGCCTGTAACCGGGTTTGCTCGCCCTGACTCGCATCTCTTCGTGCGAGTAGGCCCGGGTGAATTTGGGATCGTGTTCGGCAACGAAGATATGGCCGTCGTCGTTGGTTTCCTTGCAGCGCCAGTCGCACTCGAAGCCGGGGAGGATGATGCGGTCGTCCGTTTCGTAACGGATCCGCTCCGGCTGCCCGTAGGCACCGATCACCGGAGCGGGTACGTCACGAAGGACCTTCGCCATCGTCTACTCTTCCGAGGGCGCTTTGGCGCGGTTCGGGCGCGGCCTGCCGGCCAGGAGCGCCAGCGGGTCGTAGTCGGCCTCGACGTACTTCTGGTGCCAGCGGCGCAACGCCCTCGGCGACGGCAGGCTCGAGCGGATGACGGCTCCGCACTTTCCGCTAGGACCGAAGCGTTGGCTCACCCGCTTGATGAAGCCCCGCAAGTATCCCTCGGAGAGCGAGAACTGCGGATCGCCTTGCGCCTTGATGAGCTCGAGGACGAACGCGTCCTTGAAGGCGATAGCCATCCGGGCAGCCTCCGGCAGCTCCCGTCTCATGAACCCGTCGCTGTCCCGAACGAGGTCGGGGGGGGGGGGGGGGGGGGGGGGGGGGGGGGGGGGGGGGGGGTGTTGTGGGGGGGGGGGGGGTGGGGGGGGCGTCGGGGAGGGGGGGGGGGGGCGGGCCGCCGGGGGGGGGGTGGGAGGGGGGCGGGGGGGGAGGGGGGGGGGGGGGGGCGCCCCCGGGGGGGGGCCCCCCGGGGGGGGGGGGGACCCTTGGAGCTCATTTTCGGATCGGAGGTGTTCGTCATGCCGACCTCCTAGTGCAGGGGGGCGGGCACGACGACGGCGCTGTAGTCGATCCGGCGGCGCTCCGTCATCACCAGGCGGCCGGCGGCGATGGCGCGGACGACCGCGTTGAAGCCGTAGCCTTCGCGGCCGCTCTTAGCGACCAGGTCGGCGACCTTCATCGGTCCCTTCATCCGCGTGACGAGCTTCAGGATGGCCTCGTCGTCCTCGGGGCAGTGCTGGCGGGCGACGCCGAGCATGAGCTCCGAGTTATAGAAGTCCGACGGCGTGTACATGCGCTCGGTGAAGACGAGCAGCCGGTTGACGACCCTGGGCGAGATCTGGTGTGCGATCAGAGAGTGCATCTCGCGGATGCCGCTGCTCTCGACCTTGGCGGCGGGCTTCACGTCCACCGCGACGATGCTGCCGTCCCGGCGGAACACCTTGAGGTCGAACACGTGCGTGCGGAGCTTGCCAACCCCATCGAGGTACTGCACCCGCGGCGACTGCTCGACCACGCGCACGGTATCCGGGCGCGCGCGGATCACCAGGCACGCCTTGTACTCGGCGCGGCTCTCGAAGTTAACGCGGACGCCGTCGAGGACGACGAAGCCGCGCACGGATCCCTTAGACGTGAGCTTGAACGTGCGTTCGCCCTTGGACGGCTGCGGCGGCGTCCACACCTCCCCGGACGGAGCGGGCGGGTGCACGGCATCGTTGGGCTTGAGGTACTGTTGCTTGGTCAACTTCTTCATGGTCCCTCTCTCTGGATAAGCTCCGCCGTTCCCCGGAACGGCGTTCCGGCGGCTGAGCGGTGGATAAGCGTGGATCTGAGGAGAGGGCCTCGAAGGAGCGGGCTTGCGCACGCGCCACAGAGCTGATTCAGTGGCGCTGTCTGGTTGTGGTTGCTTCCTTCGAGGTCTCTCCTAGGTTGGCTTCCTCAACGATAGGGCGATCCGGCTCGAACCCGGGTCGCCTTTTCGTTTTTGGATGTCTGGTCGGTGGGTGCCTCCTTTCTGGATATGACCGTGACGATCGCGATCGTCGCGCGCAAGAGGGGGACCTTCGGGTCCGACGTCGAGATTCGAGCCGTCCTTCGCCCGGCTTGAATCGGTGAGAGTGCGCTGGCGGCGCGGCTTCGCGACGACTCCCCGGGCGGGGATTCCGGCCCGGGCACGGTCCGGGTCGCGGACTCGTTGTCCACAGGGGAATCGTTCAGAGGGGCACCCAATCGGCCTCTTCGATCTGGTCAGCGGCCGCCTTGAGGAGTTTCCAGACGCTCTGGCGGCGGTCATGCCCCGTCAGGAGGCATTCTGCGATCCTCGACGGCGTTCTTGTGAGCGGGTTGGCTGCCTCCAGGGCAAGGATGCGGTAGTCCGAAACATCTGAAAGATCGGAGATATTTTCGATCCGCAGGCTACCGATGGACCGCTTCATGGGCTCGAAGCCGCCGGGGACGAGCTCAATGTTGATCACAAGCACTTTTGGTCTCCTTCTGGTCGGCGCCGGCGCCTCCCGGCGGAATTGGGATGAAATTCTAAAGGCCGGACGTGCTGCGCCCGAGCGCCGAGGCGACGGCGAGCCGTTGGGCGATGCGCTGAGGACCGCTTCCGGGTCGGAAGCAGGCCACGATCTCGGCGATGTCGAGGTTGGCGTCGGCGGCCTCGAGCAGGTCCTCGGCGGCGGCACGACCGGTGAAGCGTCGGATGGCGCCGCGCAGCACGGCCGCGGAGGGCGGGCCGATCCGGATTGTCATGTCGGCGGACAGGATCAAAGACCGGGGAAGGGCGCTCACGTCGACGGAAACGCCTGCTACGGACTGTCCGTCGGAGAGCTCGGCAGCCACGACCATTTCCGCATTCGTCGGCCTTCTCTCCGCGACGACGGAGAGGGGCCGGATCAGCCGCCACCGATCCCCGAAGGTCTCGCCGAAATGGCTTGACGTCGGGGCGATCCAGAAGGAGCTCGGCACCAAGACGATTACTGCGAGGCCCTGGCCATGGTGCAGCCGACGGCGGAGGGCTGCGGAGGCCGCCGCTTCGAACGCGGCGGCAACCACGCACCGGATCGCTTCCGGAGGGCCATCGTCTCCTCCGGGTCCGTCGGAGCGGAATTCGAAAGTATCGGCCGGCCAGAAGAACTCGTTGTGCTCACGGTGATCCTTAGCGCGCCGGATCCCGGCGGTCGGGCAGGCGCGGAGCGCCGCCAGGTTCTTCGGCAACATGCGGTAGCTTTTGCTCGTCGACGGCTTCTTCATGTGCGGGACCTCACGATGGTCATCGGGCCAAGTGGCAACGAAGTGAGATCGAGCTCGAGGAGTTCGCTGCAGGCCAGCGCGAGCACCGCGGCCGACGGGTCGCGGTCGCTACGGATCAGTTCGAGCAATCTGCCGAATTCCAGCGGGCCTTCGTCGGCGACTACCTTTAGAATTCCGATACGCGCCGCCGCGGGGACACGGCAATTCCTATACGACCAGACGGCGCGGCAGTTCGAGCTGCGTGGCTCGGCATTCAGTTCCGCCGCGGTGACCACCAGCGGCGCTAGGCGCAGCTCGCTGAGCGCGGTCTCAATGAGGTCTTCGTCGTCGAGATTTCGGACCCGACGCGCCGGCACGACGTCGAGATGGAAGCGACCGTCCCGGGTGAGGACGACGGCATCGAAGTCTACTTGCGCGGCCCCAACAGTCGCCGACGCAACGTGTGAGATCGCGCGGACCGTCGCATCGAGCGAAGCGACGACGAGCGCTTCTCGAAGCGCAGGGTGGCGAGCGGGGACCGGGGACGCGGTTTTTGCGGACGAGAAGAGGTGGGGGTGGCCGCGGCGGGCCATGGGGCGGAACATGCGGAAACATCCGAAATGGAGGAAGGGGCGGGGCGCATTTCGATCATGTGCTTGTCGCTATCGGTGTCGGACATGTCTGTCCCTTTCAGATTTCGATGATGAGGCTTTCGTTGAAGTTCGGATTGTCCCAGGAGGGGCGCTGCCCTGGCCACGGACCATAGCCCTTCGCATTCGAGACCACGTGGGTCTCGCCGATCACCGCGTCGAACGACTCGTGCGTGTGGCCGTAGATCCAGAGGTCCGCCGGACGCAGCACGCCGCCACCGTCATCCATTGACACCATCAGCCGGCGCAGATCGCTGCGGTAGGCCGGGTCAAGCGTGGGGTCCTCGCCCGATCCGCCCAGCTCGCTGGTCATCTCGGGGATCGGGGCGTGGTGGCTGGCCACGACGAGTTTGCCCTCGCGCGGTTTGCGCATCTCACTCATGAGAAACGCCACGGATTCGAAATGTCGGGTGAGGGCGTGGTGCGGCAGGAAGCGCCGCCGATAGGATGATATACGGATCTTCTTGAAATCGTTCATGCGCTCTCCGGCCACTTCCATCGCGCGATGGGCGTCGCCGTTGATGGAGAAGTCGGTCCAGAGCGTGCAGCAGGCGAAGATCACGTCGGCGATGCGGAGCGTCTCGTTCTCGAGCACGTGCACGTTCGTGCCGGCGGCCAAGGCTTTTGCCTTCTCGATCGTGCGGTCGATGTCGGCCCCATAGAATTCGTGATTTCCGGCCAGGTAAATCACCGGCCGGTCGGGCACGCGGTCGATCAGCCACTTCACACCTCTCTCCATGCGCGGGACGAGGTCGCCGGCGACGACCATCACGTCGAAGCTCGGGCGCGCGTTTCCCGACGGCAGGTCCCAGCCGCGCGTCGATTCGAGATGGATGTCGGACACGGGCCAGAGGCGCACGGTTTCAGTCCTTATTGGCGGTGTCGTCGGCGAGCGGCTCGGCATTCAGCAGAGCTTCGACCATTCCACCGGGCAGTTCGGATATGGGCGGCGCGAACACGACTTCGATCCAGCCGCAGCGGGGGCACTGGTGGGCCGGGGCGTAGGTGAACTCGCCTTCTCGGCCGCAAGCGGCGCAGCGATGGCGGTCGTAGCGGCTGCAGGTGTGCAGCCCTGCCATCCGCGAAGTGGCACTAGGTGCACGTTCTTGAGGCCCGAGCGGTGCTTGACCGCTGGCCGCCCTTCTGAATGCGCCGCGCAACGCTTGGTCAGCCAGCTGTCACCCGCGGAGGCGACTTTCTTGCCGCGGACTTCGCAGCTCGCCGCGTTGCGCGCCTCGGTGAGCGCGACGGCCGCTTCGATCTGGGTGCTGGCTTCCGAAAAGAGCGTGCCGCCCCAGTAGACGCGCAAGGACACCTGTTTCTCTCTGATCTGGCCGAACTTGAAGGTGCCGCCGTCGGTCTCGACCGCGTCCTGGATCCTGACGCAGAACCGATCGAGCAGGTCGCACCAGCCTTCGCCGCACTCAGGAGAACTTTCGGCACCGCCCGGGAAATCGGCCGCCGGCTGGAAGAAATCGGAAAACGCCGAGTTCAGCTCGGCTCGCCAACTTCGAGCAGGACTCTGCATTCAAGCCTCCACGATCGTATCGGGACCGAAGGGAGCGCCATCCAACTTCATCCGCACAAGATTTTCGCAGGCGAGAGTGCACACCGCAGGGATGATGTCGCAATCCAGACGCGCTCGGTCCTTGAGCTCGATTATCCGCTGGGGACCTTCTGCGAGTGCTATCGAAAGCCGTAGCCTGTCTGAGATCGACACGGCTTGACCCGCATGGGACCAGACTTTGCGTACGTTCGAAAACAACGGATCTCGTAGGATGTCGGACGCACTTCGCTCGAGCAACTGCAATCCATAGGTCTCAAGCACGAACCGGAGACGCGCTTCATCCTCCGCGCCGCGCTTCGGTTGGGCTTCGTGCACCCGAAGTAGAAGCTTCCCGCCTTTGCATCGAAGCACGACCCCCGCGAGCGTGATCGGCGGACATTCTAGTCGAGGCCCGTTCCGATAGTTGATTTCGCGTATGGAGCCATCCAGCGACGCCTGCTCCAGCGCGTGATGAACAAGAACATCATGAACAGGTATGCAACCGCGGCATTTGGCAGATCTGAAGAGCGACGGCTGCGCGTTGCTGTGGGGAGATCTGGGGAATTGTATAAGCATGGCAGAAATCTGTGGCGCGTTGCGAATGCTCAGCCGTGTTGAAGATCGGCCTTCGCCCTCGGCGCTCTTCGACCGCTACCAGGTCCCTGGATCGCGAGAGCGCCTTGCGTCGGCTGCTCAAGTGTTTCATCCGCTATGTCCGGTATACCGTACAGCCGAATTTGCGTCAAAGATTCCCGGACGACTATTTTGTGCCTATCGAAAGTTTGTCCGAAGCGTGGACGCGCTCTCTTTCGATGCGCCTCAGGAGCGGGAATTCAGTAGTTCGGCCGCATCGACTTCTAGCGCGGTCGCGATGCGCACGAGCGAGTCCAACGTGGGATTGGCCTCGCCTCGCTCGACCTCAATCACCATTGCGCGGCGGACACCTGCGCGCTGCGCAAGGTCGGCCTGCGTCAGCTCGAGCGCCCGTCTGCGGTCCTTGACCTTTTCCCCGAGAGCGGATCGGACCCGCTTCTGAATTTTAGCCAAGGACTCAGATGTAGCCATGGCTTCCCCGCAAATCCGTGCCTTTTGGTACCCAGGAGACGCGGTAAGGCAAGAAACCGAAGGAAATCTCTGCCACGGCTCTGCCGCGAGCACCACAGCAAAATAGGAATGTCCAAGGACTCGGGCGCCGGCTATTCGAAGCGTTCAGGCATTCGCTCGATCGTTCGCGTTTCTGGAACCTATACGGATTTTCCGACTCTGGGTACAGCGAACTGCTGATGGCACCTTCAGTCCTCCGCCGTTCTCGTACTGGTGCGGTTCTGTTGCAGGCGGCGCTCGACTGCTTCGTGCTCGCCTACGGAAAGGAAGACGTGCGTTCATTGGCCGGCCACTCGGTGTATCGAAAGTGCGATGCCGCCTGGCTTGCAGATTACGGACTGCACAAGCATGCTGGGGTCTGAGCAGTGCTGATGGAGGCCCGCGCGTGATCACGGCGTCTGTTCTGTACAACCTGATCGAGTGTCCGCAGCGTGTCGCTAACGACGCTTTTGGCCCCGTGGCTGAGCGGGACGAGATCAGTCCCTTCGTACGTATGCTATGGGAAAGAGGAACCCTTTTCGAGCGGGAGACGGTCGCCGCTTTGCGACAGCCGTTCGTCGACCTGTCGGACGTCCGCGAGCCGGATCGTGAACGGCTGACCCTCATCGCGATGGCAAACGGCGAACCGTTGATCTACGGGGGGTCCATAAGAGCGGGAGACTTATTCGGCAAGCCCGATTTGATCCGCAAGGAGCCCGACGGATATGTACCGGGTGACATAAAATCAGGACGCGGAAAAGAAGGGGGCGACGAGCGGCACGAGGGCAGACCAAAGCGCCACTGCGCCGTCCAACTGGCGCTCTATGTCGCGATCCTCGAGCGCCTGGGGCTTTCCGCCGGCCGTCGCGCGTTCGTGTTAGACATTCATGGCGACGAGCTCGCTTGCGATTTCGGCGATCCGCCCGGTCGGGAACTTTGGCGGGACTACGAGAAAGCGCTCGCCTACGCGCGATCGATACTTGGGAGAGAGACGGTGCCGAAGGCTGCTTACTCCAGTGCCTGCAAGCTTTGTCACTGGTACACCTTCTGCGTCCGCGAGCTCACTGCGGCGGACGACCTCACGCTGATCCCCTTTCTCCGACGATCCGACCGCGACATTATGAGCGATCGAATCCCGACTATCGCTTCTTTCGCTTCGATCGATCCCGAGGGATTCATCAAGGGTCGGAGGACCGCGTTTTCCGGGATCGGGGCCGAGCGTTTCCGCTCTCTGCAGGCGCGAGCGGTCATGCTGAAGGCTTCCTTTCCTCGGCCCTACTTGCGTCAGCCAATAAGTCTACGTTCGTTCTCGACCGAGCTATTCTTTGACATCGAGGTCGATCCCCTGCGCGACCTCTGCTACCTGCACGGCTTTGTGGAGCGAAAGAATGGAGACAACAACACCGAGCGATATGTCGCATTTTTCGCCGACGAGGTCACGCCGACGGCGGAACGCCGCGCGTTTGCCGATGCGCTCGACTATTTTGCCGCGCGACCGGATGCTGGAGTTTTCTACTATTCCAAGTATGAACGCACGATCTATCGCAAGCTCCAGAAAAAGTATTCCGACGTCTGCACGCGCGAGGATGTAGAGCGGCTGTTTGCGGCCGATCGCGCGATCGATCTTTACGGAGACGTGGTGCTCAAAGCGACCGAATGGCCGACGCGAGACCACTCCATCAAGACCCTCGCCAGGTTTCTCGGGTTCGCCTGGAGGGATGCGCATCCCTCAGGAGCTGCTTCCGTGGAGTGGGCCGATCGGTGGTGGCGCGAACGAAACCCAAGCATCCGGCAGCGCATATTCGACTACAACGAAGACGATTGCCGAGCCACTCGAGTTCTGCTGGACGGAATCAGAAACCTTGCAGCTTAAGACCTCCGGATTCGGAGCTTCACATCGTCTGAGCCAAATCCCTCTCCGCACAGGTGCCGCCCGGACCACCCGCCGGGACCGGGCAGCCATCCCGCAGAATCAGTGCAGCCTGATCGGGCGCAACCCAAGAGGAAGCAGGGTGCGTCTAGATCCTCGGCACCAGCATCATGGCCGCTCCAGCACTACGGTCCGTAGCGAAGATCGACCAGCCGCTCAACGGGTCGTTCGTGGCTCGGGATAGAGTGCTCGCGCCGCACGGCCAAGCGGAACGTCGACATGGCCGCGCTGCGTAACGCCAACCACGTTCGTCCACGATCTGGCGAGCCGTCTGCGCTGCAGCAAGTGTGCTACGGTCGGGCGCCGGCCACAGCACGCTGCTGCAAATGGTGGAGCGGACCCGCCGTCCGGATCCGGAGACCTGAGGATGTGCAATCTGTGTTCGATGACCAAGAACGCCGACGCCAACCATTTGACCTCGTGAAGGAAACTATCGAATATGGCGCTGGTCGATGGTTGGCGGGCATGCGATACAGGACTGACGAATGGCGGAGGTTCGGGTATGCGCTCGAAAGTTTCGAGCGCAGCTTGGACAATTTTCAGTACGTGAGCGTATTCGAGCCCGTTACGGGGCCACCCCCGTTGCTGTACTCGACAGGCTTCTTCACCGTGCGGCCGGGCTCGTCGACATTCGTTACTGCGACGCAGATCGAAACGATACTCTCTGCTGGAAGCCTAGGTGAACCCCAGGGCCAAGAACTTCTTCAGCCGCGCCCATTTCCCGATATTCCCCGCTGTCCCGACGCGCCCAGCCAGAACGGCGACGCCATGGAGGAGCGCCATCTGCAGCGACGCGACAAGTTGCTGGCCAAAGCACAGACGCTTTCAGGGCGCGTCCACGAGGTTCGCCGCAAAGACGTCGAGATGCTCCAGTGGCTGGAAAGAGGCTACAAGGAAGGAAACGAAAAGTACGTTGAGTTCCTGGCTGAACTGGCCCTGAAACGTCATCATTTGGCGCTGGCCTTGCAAAGGCCGATCAAGTGCCGCTTCGAACCCGATGGCAAGGTATTGTTGTGTCAGATCGAACTTCCAGACTTTGCACAACTGCCGATCGTGAAGTCGAAGGGAAAGAGCCACGATCTTGTGGCTGTATCCGCGACCGAGAAGAAAAGGCTGCAAGAGAGCTTGCTTCATTCGCTCTGTATCCGAGCCGCGTATCTCATCGCCTGCGCGGATTTCGGCGGGTTTATAGAGACGATCGCGGTGAATGCGGACCAGAGCTGGTTTGATCCGGCGACGGGCGCGCCTCGTTCGGGCACCATCGGATCGCTTCAGGCCCTGAAGAGCGATCTCGCTGCACTGCAGCCTGGCCGCTTCGAGGCTAAGGCGTGCTTCTCGCATTTGAAGGGCATCTCCACACCATCCGTCACCAACGTCGCGCCGATTCGGCCGATCTTCATCTTGGACACGGATGACCGGCGTGTGGTCGGCCACGCTGCAGGTTGAGGAGAACTTGGCCTCGTTACCTTGGGAGGATTTCGAGCACTTGGTCCGGCAACTGTTCGAGTGGGAATTCGGCAGGAATGGCGTCGAGGTCAAGGTTACACGTGCATCTCGTGACAGAGGCGTGGATGCGATCATGTATGATCCGGATCCGCTGCGCGGCGGCAAATACGTCCTTCAGGCGAAACGATATACCCGGACGGTGGATGTGGCAGCAGTACGCGACCTTTACGGGACCGTGATGAACGAGGGCGCGAACCGCGGAATCCTTGTCACCACCAGTTCATTCGGTCCGGACTCCTATGAATTTGCCAAAGACAAGCCGATCTCACTCTCGACGGTCCCAACCTCGTGGCAATGCTCCGTCGGCACGGGAAGAGCTACCGCATCGATCTGAGTGCCGCCCGAGCCGCGGAAGCGCGCGGTTGACGCCTAACGGCGAGCAGCTTCCTCTTTGGTTGCAACTGTGATAGCCATCAACCCGTTCAATAGAAGCGGGTTGGAGGATTACATGGCGAAGAGTGGCAAAGAGCGGATCATTCCGCCGTCCAAAAAGACGGATTCTCAGGCCGGCAAGGCCTTGAGGAAGGGCAGCGGCCTCGGCGGCCGCGTACTGGCGGATGCCGCGGCCGCGAAGAAGCAGGGCGTCAAGCGGCCCGGTGGTAAGTAGTAATACCCGGGACCCGAATACTTAAGTTCAGTTTTTGTTGAGGGAATGCCGGCGCAAGTCGGCAGGCCCTAGAAGTCGTGGATAATGGCTAGATGGCAGATGCTTCCAAGGTGGAGACGAACAAGAAGTGGGCTTCGCTTCGACAGATCCGCGCGGCGATCGGACACTTCGAGTTGAAGCAGTACGAATGCGCGGTGACGCTTGCCGGCGCGGGTGAGAGCATCCTGCCCGAGAATCCATTGATGCATCTGTTCAACGTTTTGAAGGGCAAGTTCCGCGGCAAGGAGCTCAATCTTTTCCGCAATTGGCTGAAGCATGCCACGGGGCCTGACAAGGTGGTGATCGACGAGCTCGAGGTCGTGGTCGCAATCTCCCGTGCGATACAGAAGTTCGTCGCCACGTACGAAGACATCCACCCTGACTTTCGGAAGTTCAGCGACTGGGCTATCCACGCCGGCTACATCAAAACACCGCTGATCGAGAAAAAGACGTGAACGCTGACGGCCGTCTTCGGCGGTTCATGGTGAAAGAATGCGGATGACTGCCGAGCAGTTTGCAGATCTTCTTGTCGAAGCATATGCCGGCCTTTCGGATGTCGGGTGGCATTGGTTCGCCTATCTTTTCTACAATGGGCCAACGCCCTTTGCGAAGAGCATCATGGAGGCGTGCGCGGATATCGACGACCTTGCACCGGGCATGGGAACGAAACTGCTCCGCGAGATGACTTCGATAGGTGGTAGAGAGCGCGATGAGAGCCAGTACGAACAGCTTCTGCAGAAGCTCAGTGAGATTCTGGTGATCCGCCAGATCGTTCGTTGTCCGTGGCCAACTGGTACTACGTTCGAGCACGAGCCTGCCGCGACTCCCGGGGGGCCGCGCCCGGAGCTGTTGGTGACATACCCCGGGGGGCGCTTGGCCGTCGAGGTCAAAACGCCCGCTCTCCTGGAGCACATCCGGCGGCGGGCTTCGAACGGCGCGCAGCTCGCATATCGTGGCGGCGTTCCCCTCGAAATTGCGAAGCAACTGGGTGATGGGGCGGTCACCCTGCCACGCGACAATCCGATGCTCGATTTCCTCAAAGACGCGGAGCGCAAGTTCACCGCGTTTCGCGCGGATCCAAACACAGCATCCCTTCTGGTCATCGTTTGGGATGATTATATCTATGAACCGGTTTCGGCGCTGGTGAATCCGCATTCGGGATTGCTAACGGCACAAAGCTTTGCCCGCGAGGCCGACGGTACCGCCCGAACGTATCCGAACGTCGATGGAATCGTTGTCCTGCGTCACCTCAACTACTTCGTTCAGGGATCGAGGGAAGAGCCGCTTGGCGATCGAGCCAGCGCGCTTGACTTCGGCGGCAATACGGCCCTGCCAAACGTGCATTTTGCTCCGTCCGGCGGCAGGTCAATACCGCAGTTCGTCCAGGATGCGTTAAGAGCCCGAGCACACGACGATCCAGAGCTCCTGCGTTTCGCAGAATACAATGTTCAGGACATCGTCTTCTGGTTCGAGCGTGGGGGAACATAGCGGCTCGCTCGACCGACTGAATTTGTTGATGCAATGGAGGCGCGGGCACGATGTGGAATGCCAAACAGCATTCGTATGAGGAACTACGCGACGTCGTCGTGGACGTCCTTCACCAGCGCATTTCCGGCAACAATCAGTATATGACGCTAGTCGAGCACACCGCTCGTGCGATCAATTTGCGGGATGGCTCTAACGCTAACCTCGGTACGGGCTTCGCCTACCAGGGCGCCTCGGCGGCGCTCCATCCGAGGGATCGAGACACTATCCTCGAAATTTTTTGGGATCTATTCAGGCAGGGGGTGATTACGCTCGGTCTGGACGACAACAACCCGCAATGGCCGTGGTTTCGCCTCAGCCGTTTTGGAGAGTCGGAGGACGCTCGACAACCATTTAGATTTCACGACACCGGCTCGTACCTTGCCATGATTTTAAAGGCCGTTCCGGACCTCCTGCCTGCCGCGAAGATGTACCTCGAAGAGGCGGTTGCGGCGTTTTATTCGGGTTGTTTCCTTGCCGCGACGGTGATGCTTGGAGTGGCCGCCGAGGCGGAGTTTTTGCGCCTCATCGACGTGGCAAGCGCGAACGGCACTCTTGGCAAGTCATTCGACCAGGCGAAGAAAGAACGCTTCATCCGCGCGAAGATTGAGGCCTTTCGTAAGGGGCTCGCACCTCACCTGAAGACGCTTTCAAACGCGGCAACAGAGGACCTCGATATCAATTTGAATGCGGTCCAATCGATCATCAGGGTCGCCCGCAACGAAGCCGGACATCCGTCCGGAGCGCGCCCACCATCGCGCGAGCAAGTCTACGTCAACCTGCAGCTATTTGCGCCTTACGCCGACCAGGTAGGGCGCTTACGCAAGGAGCTGGCCTAGTCGGATCACTCCAGAGGTGTCGGTACGAAACGGTCCGCTGGGCTCGCGAGGAGGGCGGCGGCGATCTGCGCACCGTGTTCATCGACCACTTTCTGAGCCGCAGGAATGAGCTCGTCCCTAGCCCTGCGGTAATCGTCGAGCTTGATGGGCTTCGGATTCGCTGGTGGGTCGATGCGCCTGACGGCCGGCGGACCGAGCAGCAACCGGGCCTGGTTGGTTGCGGCCAGAGACTGCAGACGCATGGCCGCGAAAATCAGGTCATACCATGTCAGTTTGCCTCCGAGGATCGACTGCAAGCGGGAAACGACGTACGGGTCATCGCCGCAGCCGATAGTCAGGACGTCGATCTGGTCCCAGTGCAGGTCGAAGCAGATCATCGCCTCGATGACCGCCAGCATGACAGGATTGTTGGCCCAGACGCCGCCGTCGACCAGCGTGTAGTCGTTGTGCTCGAGAGGACGGAAGAAGGTCGGCGCGGCGGCCGTTGCCAACGCCACTTTGACCATGGGCTCCAAGCGATCAAACTTGTAGTCGCGGTGGTGGGGCGTCTTGAAGACGAAGACCTCGCTGTGCTTGCCCTCGAAGGCTGGGATGCACAACCGCACCGTAGAATCGCCAAACAGCTTTCCGCCGAGCGCGGTCGCCAGAAGCGACTCCAGCGGTCCCCGTTCGTAGTTGTACAAGACGTAGTTGCGCGCCCCCGTCAACCACGCCCGAGTGCGTCCCCATGGGGTGTCCGACGGCTGGGGGAATACGTCGGGACCACGCGTCAGGTAGAGGTCGGCCATTTCCGCCGCGGTCAGACCGGCTCCAAGACCAAGTGCGAGGATGCCTCCGGTCGAGGTGCCGGCGACCAGATCGAAATAGCCGGCAATCGAGGTACCGCCGAGGTAGCGGCGTTCGAGCTCGCCGAGAACAGTTGCTGGGAATAGTCCCTTAATGCCGCCCCCATCCAGAGATAGGATCCGAAAACGCCGGTCCTTCGGCCAATCCTGTGGAATTCGTCGTTGCGGAATCGCTCCCTTCGAGCGCGGATCGCCGGGTCTGAAATCTCGGGCGGGTTCGGGCATTCGTTGCGCCTCCTGCGCGGGTGACGGCCCGGTCCGAGAAACTCGCCGGATATCTGCCAGTATTCAAAAAACAGCAACCATTCCGCCGCCCACGGGATGATCGTCGTCGCGATTGTCATCTCCGGGATCCAGATCATCTCGTCCGGATCCCAAAGACAGAGCGCCGGCCAGAGGGGCGCGCGGTCGTTCCAATAGATGTGCGGAAGCTCGTCGCCGTCCAGCATCAACGCCCCGATCAGGGGATCGACGACGTGGACCGTGACGTAGTGATTGGAGAGGTGCCAACCGTCGAAGAACCTGCGCCGGAAGTACACGATCCGGATCGTGTATGTCTTGGACGCCGGCCGGACCGGTCCTTCCCAGACGCCAATCCAGTCAGCCGAGGCCTTCAGCCGGAAGTCGGGAAAGAGGCGCCGGATCGCGGCGTCCTGCTCATCTACGCTTAGGTAGGTCATCGGGGTGATCACCGAAAAACCGGTGCGACGGCGCTGACCTGGCGTTGCTGGGCGTCGGAGCGCCGCCTGCGACCGCGGCTGGAATCGCGGACTTGCCTGGCATGAAGCGGCTGCCGACGGAGCCCACGTCCTTGGCAACGCGCTGAACGTGCTCCTTCACTGCCGAGCGCGCCGGCTTCTCTCCGAACAAGTCCTCGAGGATCTGCTGCATCTCGGGGAGGGCGATATCCCCACGGAGCCGCCGGATTTTGACGGCGAAGTCGGTGAGTTCGCGGATGAAGACCGCCTGGTCCCTCTGATCGGCAGGCCAACGATCGGTGAGGATGTCTTCGTGGCACATCGGATTGCTGGCGAATACCTTCTCGCCCCGGTCGTGAGCCCGCCGGACAATGGCCAGCATGCTCTCGACTTGATGGGTGAGCTCTTCAGCGAGCGAGGTCGTCTGGTTGGCGTGACTGGCCACGTAGAAGGCCAGCAGCACCGAAGGAGGGAGCCGCCGAGTCTTGTGACGCTTGTCGTAGGCCAGGTTTCGCCAGCGCTTGATCAACTGCAGACCGATCACGGCGCGTGATTTCTGATAGGCGGGGCACTGCTCCGGTACCGGCGCCGCGTCAGCGCGCTTCGACAGGATTGCACGTTGGCGATCGTAGTCCAGCGAGCGCCGCTCGAAGAAGGTGCCAAAATCCTGATCAGGTGGCGTCTGGCCGATGAACCATCGCGCGAAACCGTCTGGGTTCGCGTACAGCGACATCTTCGGCTCGGACGGGTCCTCGGGCTTGGAGTGGAAGATAAATCCCGTCTTCTCGACGGTACCCGTCAAGCGGACGGTCGGGGTCACGTCGAGGTGCATGCCGTCGTAGTTGACCGTGCTGCAGCGGGTCTTCCGGTCGGTCTTGAGATAGTAGCGAGAGCCGCGCTCGCCGCGGATCGCGTCGTGCAGTGTCGCGAGCGCAGCTTCGGGGTCGACGTCGACACGGAAGGCGAGATCGGCCATGACATCGATGTCGAATTCGTCATCGCTGGAGTGGCGCGCGACGGTGGCGCCGATCGCGAAGCCACCCTGCGTGTAGAAGTCCCGAACGTAGCCCTTGAGCGGGCTATCGTCGCGCTCGAGCCACTCGTTGATCGCGTGATAGTGGTCGACGGCGAGCTCGTAGTCGGTCGGGCTGAGCTGGATCCGGATCGCGACGTCCGCCAGCATGACGTCGATCGGAGAGTAACTCGCTATCTGACGCAGATAGCGATCGGAATAGTTCATAGCGAAGCTCCTCTACAACTCTGGCTTCAATTCCTGTTTCGTTCTGCCCGTCAGTACCGGCGAAACCGATGCGATGCAGGCGCCGCTCCGCTACTGGACCTCGTCGCCGTCCTGGAAACGGTCGTAGACCGTGTCGCAGGCTTGGCACATGAATTTGTGGCCGACGGGGAAGAGCTTTTGCTGACCGCAGCAGGAGCAGATCTCGCTCAGGTACGAAGTTTGTGGAGAGACGGGATCTGACGACAAGATCTCCCGAACTTCGTCGGCGATCTTTTGGACCCGAGCCGCAACCGCCGGTCTCGCCAGCTCCTCCTGCACCTGCTCGAAGTAGATGCGCGCGGCAGTCAAGCTCACGCCGGCCTGTACGGATACCTCGTCCGCCGAGGAGAGTACGCGCGCGGTGGAGTCGTTGATAAGGAAAGCCCCGCCGAAGACCATGGCTTGGTGCTCGGCAGACTTGAACTTTGGGATCCAGTGCGGCGTCACGTTCCCCATGCGACGCCGTGGAAGCGTCGCTCCCTTTAACAGCTGATCGATGTGAAGAACGGCGTGGCCGAGCTCATGGGCAATGGTGTACCGCGCATAGCCGTCACCCATGAAGGCCTTGTGGCGGATCCACCTTGGAATCTTCACGACGATGCATGTGCCGTCGTAAGTGGTCAGTCCAGAATCGTCTGGGAGTTCGGCATTGGACACGACTTCGAACCTGAACGGTTTTTTCCCACGAACGGTCCAGATCTCGTTGACCGATTCGAGGTCGAGAGGATCGACCCGCTCGGAGTTCTCCCACCCCAGAAAGCTGCGCAGGGCATTCGCATGCCCGAGGACTTCGAGGTCCCGCAGCGGATCGACTATGAAATCGTCACTCGGCATCGAATTGACCTCGTCGAAACGAACAATTCTTCAAATCAATGGTGCCTCGGGGCACCTGGCCTTGGGCCGGTTTATGTGTCGCCGGCGAGAGTCCAATCAGGCCTCCCGCCGGCCGGACACCCCGCGATTTAGCGGGGAATCCGTGGATTTGCGGGCCCGCGATCGCGGGCATCACAGTGGTAGTCGCGGGTTTTCTTTCGTGAAAACTACATCCGGGCGGCTTGCGCTATTGGTATCAGCTGCACCCCGTCGTGCTGCCGCACGTATCGCACTTCATGCACGTGCCATTCCGCACCAGCGTGAAGTTGCCGCACTCGCTGCACATCTCGCCCTCATAGCCCTTGGCTTTGGCTTCCGCGCGGCGCTCGGCCTTGCTGGGCACTGCGACTTGCGCGCTGCCGGCCTTGCTCCATTGCAGGGCCTCTAACTTTTCGGTGGGCGAGAGGTCGTGGGTCGCTTCCTGCTTGAGCGCGACCGCGCCTTCCAGGACGTCGCCGGCACGGCCTGCGCCGTGGGAGGCGAGCGAGGTGACCTTGCTGCCGCCCGCCGGTGCGCTGTCGTTGCCTTGCGCGACCGCGGTCGAGCCGCCGCGCATCACCACAAGGTTGTCGGTGCGGGAGCGGGTGAGGCCGCGCGACACCAGCTTGGAGGCGCGCTGGCCGTGATCATCAGGCTCCTTGCCTTCCTCGACGCCCTTGCCGAGCACGTCGAACCCGGTCTCGCTGGGATCGACATGGGCGAGGTCGAAGCGGCTGAGATAGCTCACCGCCAGCTCGCGGAAGACGTAGTCGAGGATCGAGGTCGCGTATTTGATGCTGTCGTTGCCCTGCACGGGGCCCGCCGGCTCGAAGCGGGTGAAGGTGAAGGCGTCGACATATTCGTCGAGCGGCACGCCGTACTGGAGACCGAGCGACACCGCGATGGCGAAGTTGTTGATGAAGGAGCGCAGTGCGGCGCCTTCCTTGTGCATGTCGATGAAGATCTCGCCGATACGGCCGTCGTCATACTCGCCGGTGCGCAGATACACCTTGTGGCCGCCGACGACCGCCTTCTGGGTGTAGCCCTTGCGGCGATCCGGCATCTTCTCGCGCTCGCGCATCACGATGATGCGCTCGACCAGCTTCTCGACGATCTTTTCCGAGACCTGGGCGGTGCGGGCCGCCATCGGCTTGTCGTAGAGATGCTCGATCGCATCGTCCTCGTCCTCGTCGTCGGCGATGAGCTGCGAGTTGAGCGGCTGGCTGAGCTTGGAGCCGTCGCGATAGAGCGCGTTGGCCTTCAATGCGAGTTTCCACGACAGCATGTAGGCGGACTTGCAGTCCTCCACCGTGGCGTCGTTCGGCATGTTGATGGTCTTGGAGATCGCACCCGAGATGAAGGGCTGCGCCGCCGACATCATGCGGATGTGGCTCTCGACCGAGAGATAGCGCTTGCCGACCTTGCCGCAGGGGTTAGCGCAGTCGAACACCGGATAGTGCTCGGCCTTGAGGTGCGGGGCACCTTCCACGGTCATCGCGCCGCAGATGTGGACGTTGGCCGCCTCGATCTCGCGCTTGGTGAAGCCGACGGCCTGGAGCAGGTCGAAGCCGGGGGCCGCGATCGCCTCTGCGCCGATGCCGAGCTGGTCGCGGATGAAGTCCTCGCCAAAAGTCCATTTGTTGAAGGCGAACTTGATGTCGAACGCGGTCGGCAGCGCCTTTTCGACCTTGGCGATGGCTTCGTCGGTGAAGCCCTTGGCCTTCAGCGTCGAGGCGTTGATGCCCGGCGCGTTGGAGAGCGAGCCGTGGCCGACGGCGTAGGCCTCGATCTCCGCGATCTCGCTCTCGCGATAGCCGAGCGCGCGCAGCGCTGCGGGGACCGCGCGGTTGATGATCTTGAAGTAGCCGCCGCCGGCGAGCTTCTTGAATTTCACCAGCGCAAAATCAGGCTCGATGCCGGTGGTGTCGCAATCCATCACGAGGCCGATCGTGCCGGTCGGCGCGATCACCGTGGTCTGGGCGTTGCGATAGCCGTGCTTCTCGCCGAGCTCGAGCGCCGCATCCCAGGCCGCTTGCGCATGGGTGACGAGGTCGGTCTGCGGGCAGGACACCAAGTCCATCGGCACCGGATTGACGCTGAGCGCCTCGTAGCCGTTGGACTGGCCATGGGCGGCGCGGCGGTGATTGCGGATCACGCGCAGCATGTGCGCGGCGTTCTTCTTGTAGCCGGGGAAGGTGCCGAGCTCGGACGCCATCTCGGCCGAGGTCTTGTAGGTGATGCCTGTCATGATCGCGGTCAGCGCGCCGGCGATCGCGCGGCCTTCCTTCGAGTCATAAGACAGGCCCATGGTCATCAGGAGGCCGCCGATATTGGCGTAGCCGAGGCCGAGCGTGCGGAACTCGTAGGAGAGCTCGGCGATCGACTTCGACGGGAACTGCGCCATCATCACCGAGATTTCGAGCACGATGGTCCAGAGCCGGCAGAGGTGCTCGTAGCCTTCGACGTCGAAGCGCTTGGAGGGGATGTCGTAGAACGTCAGCAGATTGGCGGAGGCGAGGTTGCATGCCGTGTCGTCCAGGAACATGTATTCCGAGCACGGATTGGAGGCGCGGATGTCGCCGGACGCCTTGCAGGTGTGCCAGTCGTTCATGGTGGTGTTGAAGTGCAGGCCCGGGTCGGCCGACGCCCAGGCGGCGTAGCCGATCTTTTCCCAGAGGTCGCGCGCCTTCAGCGTCTTGGTGATCTTCTTGGTGGTGCGCCCGACGAGATTCCAGTCGCCGTCGGTCTCGACCGCGCGCAGGAAGTCGTCCTTCAGCGACACCGAATTGTTGGAGTTCTGGCCTGATACCGTGAGGTAGGCTTCCGAATCCCAGTCGGTGTCGTAGACGTCGAACTGGATGTCCTTGTAGCCTTGCTTGGCGAACTGGATGACGCGCTTGATGTAATTGTCAGGCACGAGGCTGCGGCGCGCGAGCTTGATCTCGCGGCGGAGCGCCGGGTTCTTCTCGGGGTCGAAGCAATCGTCACCCGAGCCTTCGCAATTGACGCAGGCCTTCAGCACCGCCTTGAGGTGCTTCTGGTTGATCTTGGATCCGGTGACGAGAGCGGCGACCTTCTGCTCCTCCTTCACCTTCCAGTCGATATAGGTCTCGATGTCGGGGTGATCGACGTCGACGACGACCATCTTGGCGGCGCGGCGCGTGGTGCCGCCCGACTTGATCGCGCCGGCGGCGCGGTCGCCGATCTTGAGGAAGCTCATCAGGCCGGACGAGCGGCCGCCGCCGGAGAGGCGTTCGCCTTCGCCGCGCAGGCGCGAGAAGTTGGAGCCGGTGCCGGAGCCGTATTTGAACAGGCGGGCTTCGCGGACCCAGAGGTCCATGATGCCGCCCTCGTTGACGAGGTCGTCACCGACGCCCTGGATGAAGCAGGCGTGCGGCTGCGGGTGCTCGTAGGAGGATTTCGACCGGGTCAGCTTGCCGGTGAAGGGGTCGACGTAATAATGGCCCTGGCCGGGGCCATCGATGCCATAGGCCCAATGAAGCCCGGTGTTGAACCATTGCGGCGAGTTCGGCGCGACCATCTGCATGGTCAGCATGTAGCGGAGCTCGTCGTAGAAGGTCTGGGCGTCCTCGTCGGAGGAGAAGTAGTTGCCCTTCCAGCCCCAATAGGTCCAGCAGCCGGCGAGACGGTCGAACACCTGCTTGGCCGAGAGCTCGCTGACATAGCGCTCCTTCTCGGGCAGGAGGACGAGCGCCTCGGTGTCGGGCACGGAGCGCCACAGGAAGGAGGGAACGGATTCTTCCTCGACCTTCTTCAGGCGCGCGGCAACGCCGGCCTTGCGGAAGTACTTCTGGGCGAGGACGTCGGAGGCGACCTGCGACCACGCGGTCGGCACCTCGACATTGTCGAGCTTGAACACGACCGAGCCGTCGGGATTCCTGATCTCCGACGTGGTGAGCCGGAACTCGATGCCGGCGTAAGGTGACTGTCCCGAAGTGGTGTGGCGCCGCTCAATCCGCATGGTCTTGCCCCGTCCTATCTTTGACCGGACCGCCTCCGTTCAGGCGTACCGGGTCATCATTTCATTTCGCGGTGCTCGAGGCCGCCTGGCCCTTGGCATCGCAGTTCAGCCGGTAGACCCGGCCCATTTTCTCCCGACGCGATTCCTCGATGCGCGCACCGATCATCCGCCGGCACGTCCAGACCCATCCGCCCCAAAGGGATGAGCCCGACATGCGTTCAACGCCCCACAACGTCACGTCTTCAACCATTGCCATCCGGGCCTGTTTCCAGCCCGTTCAGGCGCCCGAAAAGTCCGCTCTCGCCGGGCAGACAAGCCCGTATCCCGCTGCCTTTGTCTGGCTTGGCGGAGTGCTGTTTTGCAGACCCTTTGGGGGAGTGCCGGCGGGACGCAAACACACTCGCGCCGAACGGATCGAAAACTAGGACTCTCCGTTGCGCCCGTCAAGAACTAGTGCGAGTTCCTGAATCAAATACTAAATATGGTGGATTGTGGGGGATAACAGGGGGCAGGCCCGCGCCTGTTGTTGAGCCAAGTATCAGTGAGTCCTCAGGGATTCCCAACCGAAAAAATTTCCATCTTGGGGCGCCGCTGAGGCTTCACCCCGCTGTTCACAGGGCAGGTATATTTTTGAATGGCGGGCTTGCCTCCGGGGGACTCACGTAGGGCTACGGAAGGTGAGGGCAGGCATTCCCGCCGGGGTGGTGGTGGGAGGGGCGAATCCGCGCCAAGCTCGATCAGATTTTGCCGGACTACCCACATGCTTGATTCGACTCGGCCGGTGCTGCGAGCGCGCATCGCCCCGGCCGGCCTGATGTTCCTCGCCATCACCTCGGTGGGCTGGGGCTTCAACTGGCCGGTGACGAAATTCCTGTTGTCCGAGCTGCCGCCGCTGACCTTGCGCGGGGTGACCGGCGTGCTCGGCGCGGTGCTGCTGGCGGCGTTGGCGCTGATGCGCGCTGACAGCCTCAGCGTCCCGCGCGCGATCTGGCCTCGGCTCGTCACCGCCGCGCTCCTCAACGTCACCGGCTGGATGGTGCTGATGGGCCTGGCGCTGCTGTGGCTGCCGGCGAGCGAAGCCGCGCTGATCGCCTACACCATGCCGGTCTGGGCCTCGCTGATCGCCTGGCCGGTGCTGGGCGAGCGGCCGACCTTGTTGCGCACCATCGCGTTGGTGATGGCCTTTGCCGGCCTCGCCTCGATCATGGGCGGCAACGGCTTTGCCGCCACCGCGGACAAGCTGCCGGGCATCGTCATGGCGCTGTGCGGCGCGCTCGGCTTCGCGCTCGGCACTGTGTTTTCGAAGAAGTACCCGATCCGACTGCCGCCGATCACGGCCGCGGCCTGGCAGATCGGGATCGGCTGCCTGCCGATCACGATCATCGGCCTCGCCGTCGAGACCACGCATCTGGAGCTGGTGACGCCGGTCGGATGGTGGCTCCTGGTCTATTCGACCGTGGTGCAGTTCTGCATCGCCTATGTCAGCTGGTTCGCTGCCCTTGCGCGCCTGCCGGCCTCGGTCGCCGCGATCGGGACCATGGCAGTGCCTGTCATCGGCGTCGTGGCATCCGCGATCGCGCTCCACGAGCCGCTGGGCGCGGGACAGATCGCAGCACTGATCTTCACGCTGGCGGCGGTGGTGCTGGCGACGCGGTAATAGGATGCGGACTCATGAAGCGGCTGGCCGCCTGATGTCCGGTTTACCGCGAACATCGGCCTCGACTGCTGCGTCTTCTGCAGCCTTGCTGCGGCTGACGATTTCGAACATGTGAAGGCGGCGAGCTTTCAAAGTTCCGCTCCCCGTGGGATGTTGGGACCATGAATCTGCGGCGAGTGCTCAGAGTTGCGTTCGCGGTCTTGGTGACCGTCGGTTTGACGTTGGCGCCCTTGGCGGCGCCGGCGGCCGCTGCGCAAGCTCGTCTTGACGGCATGAGCGACATGTCGATGTCGGCCGACATGCCCTGCTGCCCCGACGACCAGAAGAGCAATGACTGCCTGGACTGCCCGCTGCTTGCGATGTGCGTTCTGAAGACGACCCAGGCGGGACCCTCCGCGGCCGTCGCTTTGCCGCTGCGACACGCGATCCGGACCACCCACTCGGTGGCGGACGATTTGGTCGGCGACGGTTTGGTCCGTCCACCTCCCGACCAACCCCCTCGAACCCTGGCCTGAGCGGCGCTTGACGCCGATCGCGTCCGTGCGCCTCGCGCGCGCGGATGACGCGCGCCGCCTCGGCGGCGAATTCAGGACATCGAGGATACAACATGAAGACGTCTACCTTCGCGCGCGCCGTCCAGGCCGCGTTGATCGCTGCGGCCATCGGCGGCGCAAGCTCGGCCGCATTGGCCGACATCAAGGACTATAAGTTCGAGCTCGTCGACCAATCGGTGCAGGCCGGGCCAGACAAGGTCGTCACCGTCCGGCTCGTGAACACCAAGACCGGCAAACCGGTGCCGGATGCGGTGATCTTCGCCAGCCGTTTGGACATGGCTCCGGACGGCATGCAGGAGATGGCGACCAAGGTCGCGCCCATGCCGGGGACGGAGCCGGGCACGTACCGCTTCAAGGCGACCTTCGGCATGGCGGGGCGGTGGCAGCTTTCGCTCGGAGCCAAGGTCCAGGGCGAGACCGGCACCGTCGAGAACAAGCTCGTCATCACGGCGCAGAAGTGACCCGCCCCATCGCAGCAAGCCTGGCCGCCGCGTTGATCGCGGCGGCGGGCATCGCGTTCGTCGTCGCCGGCCCGCAGCGGCCGACGGCGCGAATCGCCGCCGTGATCGGCCCCGCTGCGGCCGAGGAGAGCGGCGCCGCGATCTACTACCAGGATCCGGACGGCAAACCGTCGTACTCGCTGGTGCCGAGAAAGACCCGGGATGGCCGGGATTTCCGCGCGGTGCCCGCAGGCGCCGACGTCAGCTTCGACGACGAGCAGGTGGCAGCCCCGCCGCCGGCGACACCGGCCGGCGCCTCCGGAGAGCGCAAGATCAAATACTACCGCAATCCCATGGGCCTGCCGGACACATCGCCGACGCCGAAGAAGGATTCGATGGGAATGGACTACATCCCCGTCTACGAGGGCGACGACAGCGACGACGGGTCGATCAAACTCTCGCCCGGCAAGATCCAGCGGGCCGGCGTCAAGTCGGAGCCCGCAGCGATGCGCGTGATCCGGACCGTCATCAGGGCGCCGGGCACGATCGCGCTGGACGAGCGGCGGATCTCCGTCGTCGCCATGCGGGCGGAAAGCTTCATCCTGAAGGTCGCCGACGTCACGACCGGATCTCACGTGATCAAGGGGCAGCCGCTGATGGAGGTCTACAGCCCATCCGTCTCCTCTGCTGCCGCCGAGTACCTCACCACCATCACCTCGAAGACGACCAGCGGCGACGTTCAGTATGGCCGTGGATCGCGCCAGCGCCTGATGAATCTGGACGTGCCCGATGCTGCGATATCGGCGATCGAGAAGAGCCGGACCGTGCCGACGTCGATCGGATGGAGTTCGCCGCGCGACGGCATCGTGCTGGAGCGCAACGCCATCGAGGGCATGCGCGTCGAGCCGGGCGGCGTCCTGTTCCGGATCGCTGACCACTCGATGGTGTGGGCCCTGATCGACGTCGCCGAACGCGACCTCGGCATGATCGCCACGGGCCAGCCCGTCACGGTCAAGGCGCGGAGCTTTCCGGGACGGGAGTTCACGGGAAAGGTCCAGGTCATCTACCCCGAGATCAACAAGGAGACCCGGACGGCGCGCGTGCGGATCGAACTGCAGAATCCGGACCTGATCCTGCTGCACGACATGTACGTCGACGCCGACATCGACACCGGCAGCGGCGATGCCGTCCTCGCAGTGCCGGAGAGCGCGGTGATGGACACCGGCAGCCGGCAAGCCGTTTTCGTCGATAAGGGCCAGGGTCGGCTGGAGCCTCGTGAGGTCAGGCTCGGCCACCGGGGCGGCGGCTTCGTGGAGGTCCGTCAGGGTCTCGCGGAGGGCGAGGCCGTGGTGGTCTCGGCGAATTTTCTGATCGATGCCGAAAGCAACCTGAAGGCAGCGCTGAAGGGCTTTACCGAGGGGGCGCAGCAATGATCGCGCGTCTCATCGCCTGGTCCGCCCGCAACCTGCTGCTGGTCCTGTTCGGGACCGGCTTCGCCGCCGCGGCGGGGCTGTACGCGCTTCTGCATCTGCCGCTCGATGCCATCCCGGATCTCTCGGACACCCAGGTCATCGTCTACACGGAGTACCCGGGCCAAGCCCCGCAGGTGATCGAGGACCAGGTCACCTATCCGTTGACGACGGCGATGCTGACCGTGCCGAAATCGAAGGTCGTGCGCGGCTTCTCTTTCTTCGGCGTCTCCTTCGTCTACGTCATCTTCGAGGACGGCACCGACATCTACTGGGCGCGCTCGCGCGTGCTGGAATTCCTCAACGGCGCCAGCGCGCGCCTGCCTGCCGGCGTGAGCCCCACGATCGGCCCCGACGCGACCGGCGTCGGCTGGGTCTACCAGTATGCCGTGATGTCGAAGGAGCTGAATCTCGCCGACACCCGCACCATCCAGGACTGGAATCTGAAGTTCGCCCTGGCGAAGGCCGAGGGTGTCGCCGAGGTTGCGAGCGTCGGCGGCTTCGTCAAGCAGTACAACGTGATCCTCGATCCGCAACGCATGCGCGACCGCGGCATCACCATGCAGAAGATGCGCGATGCCATCCGCGCCAGCAATGCCGACGTCGGCGGCCGGACCGTCGAACTGTCCGAGTTCGAGTACGTCATCCGCGGCAAGGGCTACATCAAGTCGACCAACGACCTCGGCGACATCGTCCTGAAGACGAACAACGGGACGCCGGTGCTGCTGCGCGACGTCGCGCGTGTCGAACTGGGCCCCGACGAGCGGCGCGGCATCACGGAGCTGAACGGCGAGGGCGAGGTCGCCAGCGGCATCGTACTACAGCGCTTCGGCGTCAATGCGCTGGAGGTGATTGAGAACGTCAAGAAGCGCTTCCGGGAGATCGCCTCCAGCCTTCCGAAGTCGGTCGAGATCGTGCCGGTCTACGATCGCTCCAACCTGATCTACGCGGCCATCGACACGCTCAAGCACACGCTGTTCGAGGAAAGCGTCGTGGTCGCGCTGGTCTGCATCGTGTTCCTGCTGCACGTCCGTAGCGCCCTTGTCGCGATCCTGATGCTGCCCATCGGGGTCTTGATGGCGTTCGGCGCCATGAAGCTGCTGGGCTTAGGCTCCAACATCATGAGCCTCGGCGGGATCGCGATCGCGATCGGCGCCATGGTCGACGCGGCCATCGTCATGATCGAGAACGCCCACAAGCACCTCGAACGCGCCGAGCCGGGAAAGCCCAGGATCGACGTCCTGATCGCCGCCGCCTCGGAGGTGGGGCCTGCACTTTTCTTCAGCCTGCTGATCATCACTGTGTCCTTCATGCCGATCTTCACGCTGGAATCGCAGGAGGGGCGGTTGTTCAGCCCGCTGGCGTTCACGAAGACGTTCTCGATGGCGGCCGCTGCGCTCCTGTCGGTGACGCTGGTGCCGGCTCTGATGGTGATCTTCGTGCGCGGGCGGATCGTTCCGGAGCACAGGAATCCGATCAACCGCGTCCTGATCTGGATCTACTGCCCGGTGATCAAGGGCGTCATGCGCGCCAAGACGCTGGTGGTGGTGCTCGCGCTCGCCATTCTGGCCGTGAGCATCTGGCCGGCGCGACAACTCGGTACCGAGTTCATGCCGAACCTCAACGAAGGCACGCTGCTCTACATGCCGACGACGCTGCCGGGCATCTCGGTCACGAAGGCCGGCGAACTGATGCAGACCCAGGACCGGATCATCCGCTCGTTTCCGGAAGTGGCCTCGGTCTACGGCAAGGCAGGGCGCGCCGCGACGGCGACCGATCCGGCACCGTCCGAGATGTTTGAGACGGTGGTCAACCTCAAGCCCAAGCAGGAGTGGCGGCCCGGTGTGACCATCGATGGACTGATCGCCGAAATGGACAAGGCACTGCAGTTTCCTGGGGTCTCCAACGCCTGGACCATGCCGATCAAGGCCCGCATCGACATGCTGTCCACGGGCATACGAACGCCGATCGGCGTCAAGGTGATCGGGACCGACCTGGTCGAGATCGATAAGCTCGCCAAGCAGATCGAGCAGGTCCTCAAGGCCGTGCCGGGCACCTCATCGGCCTACGCCGAGCGCGGTATCGGCGGCTACTATCTGGAAGTCACCCCGGACCGTGCCGCGCTGGCGCGTTACGGCATCATGGTCCAGGACGTTCAGGACACGATCGCGACTGCACTCGGCGGCCAGACCGTGACCACGACCGTGGAAGGGCGGCAGCGCTTTACCGTGAACATGCGCTATCCGCGCGATCTGCGCGACAATCCGCAGGCCATCGCCAACGATGTGTTGGTGCCGATGCCCGCCGGCGGCGCGGTACCGCTCGGCGAGGTCGCGAAGGTCGCGCCGGCGCGCGGGCCGACCTCGATCCGGACCGAGAACGGCCAGCTCGCGACCTACATCTACGTCGACATCCGCGATCGCGACCTCGGGGGCTACGTCGCGGACGCTAAAGCCTCTGTGCAGGCCAGCATCAAGTTTCCGCCGGGCTACTACGTGATGTGGAGTGGTCAATACGAATATCTGGAGCGCGCAACCGCGCGGCTGAAGATCGTCGTGCCCGTGACGCTGCTGATCATCTTCCTGCTGCTGTACCTGAACTTTCGTTCGATCGCGGAGACGATGATCGTGATGCTCTCGCTGCCGTTCGCGCTGGTCGGCGGGCTTTGGCTGATGTGGTGGTTGAGCTTCAACCTTTCAGTGGCGGTCGCCGTTGGCTTCATTGCGCTCGCTGGCGTCGCCGCAGAGACCGGCGTCGTCATGCTGATCTATCTCAATCAGGCGCTGGCTGAGACCGCGGCCAGGCGTGCCGCCGAGGGGCGGGCCCTGACCCGCCGCGACCTCTATGACGCCATCATGGATGGCGCGGTGGAGCGCGTACGCCCCAAGATGATGACAGTCGTCGCGATCATGGCGGGCCTGCTACCGATCATGTGGAGCAGCGGGACGGGCTCGGAGATTATGCAGCGCATTGCGGTGCCAATGATCGGCGGGATGATTTCGTCGACCCTGCTCACGCTGATCGTCATCCCGGCCATATTCGGGCTTGTAAAGGGTATTGGCTTGCCAGGTGACGAACAGGGATGTTTTGGGCTGGCCAAGGTGACCGACAAACGAACAGGAGAGCGGGGCAGATTGCAGCACTGATCTTCACGCTGGCGGCGGTGGTGCTGGCGAGGCGGTGGGGCCATTACTCCGCGGCGACAATCCGCACCAGCTTGCCAGCCGGGGCGACGTCCTGCCGCCGGCCCAGCCAGACCTGCCAGGCCTGCGCGGCCAAAGCGAGGGAGCAGATGCCCCAGAACACCGGATATTCGTATCCGCCCGTGTTCCAGGTCCAGCCAAAGCCCTTCACAGTCTGGAGCGAATAGACCGCCACGGCCATCAGCCCGACCGAACCGAGCGCGGCGAAGCGCGTGCAGATGCCAAGCGTCAGCGCAATGGCGACCGACAATTCGGCCGCGGCGGCGACGTAGACCCAGGCCTCGGGCGGCGACAAGCCAGCAGACGCGAAGAACTTGACGATGGCCGGATTGAGAACGCCGAAGCCGACGAACTTTCCGGCGACGTGAGGAAGATAGAAGGCGCCGCACGCGATGCGAATGACGTTGTCCATTCGCATGAGGTCGAAGTTGTCTGCTTTGATCCGGAAATCGTCGGGCGCTATGAACATGGCTGCTCTCCTTTCGAACAAGCCTAAACGTCGAAGCGGCAGACGTCCTTGATGCAACTCAAGTCGAGGCTTTCGCAAATGCCTGGGACGGACGCGAAGAAATCGCCGGCCAGGAAAGCTGCGCGATTAGCCTGGCCGAGCTGCGCAAGATCCGATGCGACTGGATCAGTCGAGAAGTGTGAGTGCTGCCGGTGACGACATCGTCGGGATCTCCTGCCTGTTATCTTGCGTCACGGATATCGACCAACTGACGTATTCCGGCGAGCCAACTCCGCTGCCGCTCGATTCCGGCCCTCAATTCGCTTGCGGTTCCGGCAAGCACGTTGTGCCCGCCGGCTTCGAGCTTGCGACGAACCTCGCTGTCTGCACAGATGGCGGCAACGTCGGCCGCAATCCGCGCCTTTACGATCTCCGGCATGTTGCGGCCGCCATAGATTCCGGCGAGACCATCGATCTCGAGTTCGGGGTAGCCAAGCTCGCGCACGGTTTTCACCTCAGGCAATAGCGCAGCTCTGCTTGGATTGATCACCGCCAAGAAGTGCGCCTTGCCGGTTTGCACGGGAGATTGGGATGCCGTCAGCGAGGTGACAAGCACCTGGATTCTGCCCTCTCCCAGATCGGCTTGCGGCTGAGCTCCGTCGCGATAGCTCACATAGTTCATCGAGAGCGAGTGACGCTTGAGAAAGCCCGCAAACACGTATCTCGGCAGCGTGGGAGCCGAAGCCCAGGCATACTTGCCGGGCTGCGCCTTGAGGACGTCGATTAATTCCGGGATGGTACCGACGCCAATGCCGTTGCTAACCGTGAGAGTGAGAACGATCGATGTAGTGGAGGCGATCGGCAGCAGATCGCGATCCACATCATAAGGAAGCTTGTCGATCAGCAGCGGCGCGACCGTCACCGAACCGATTACAGTATAGAGCAGGGTGTGATCGTCCTGCGCTGAAACGAACGCGCCGACGCCGATTGTCCCTTCGGCACCCGTTCGATCTTCGACGATCACCGGTTTGCCCCACCGTTTGGACAACGCATCCGCGAAAATACGTGCTGCCGCGTCGTTGGCGCTGCCTGGAGGAAACGTCACCACGATCTTCACAGCCCGCTCGGGCCATTCGGCCATGGCTGCCTTTGGCAGCACAGGCGTCAGGCTGCAAAGCAGCAACATCAACAAAGTCCAGCGCTGACGACGCATGACATTCTCCTCAAGACACAGGATATGAGCCGGACCGCTTTGGTTACAAAACGAGGCAGCCGTCGACTGACGACTTCGAAACGCCTAGCCCGTCGGGAGCCCGGCGACATGTCGTTAAAGCTGGCTTCCTCATCACGCTTCCTCGACAATGCAAATTCTGGGATGCAGCGTAGGCACCAGGGCCGGTCGCGTCGAGAAGCTTTGACGAACTTCAGTCGTGAGTTAATATCACGAATACGGGTACCGCCAAGCTTGTGAGGTTTCGTCTTGAATCGCGGCCGTCGCCTCGAAATGCTGATCTGCGCCGCCGACAGCGGCAGCTTTGCTGCGGCGGCACGGATCATGGAGCTGACACCGTCGGCGGTCAGTCGCGGTATCGCCGAGCTGGAGCGCGAGCTTAAGGTCCCCTTGTTCAACCGGACGACGCGTCAGCTCAAGCTCACCCAGGAAGGGATCGACGTCTATCGCAGGGCCGTGGACATTGTTGCCCGCATTACCGAGCTAACAGAAGGCTACACGAAGAGGCATGGGCGGATCAGCGGAATTGTGCGGGTAGGCGTGCAGGCGCCTCTCGCTCGCTATGTCCTGATGCCGAGGCTGGCCAGTCTGAACGATCGATACCCCGAGTTGCTCGTCGAGACGCGGCTGACCCAGGATCCCCGCGACATGCAGTCTGAAAACCTCGACGTTCTGCTGCATGTCGGCGAACCTCCGCCGTCCCGGCTGGTGGCGCAGCGGCTCGGTCAGGGTAAGCCGGCCGCGTATGCCTCGCCGGACTATGTCCGTCGTTTCGGCGCACCGGAGCAGCCTGCCGACTTCGTCAATCATCGCTGTCTGCTGTTTCGTCCAGCTTGGTCGATTGGTTCCGTCGACCATTGGAAATTCGAACGCAATGGGATGCTCGAAACGATCCAAATCCGACCTTCGTTCGTCACACCGGATCGCGAAGGCCTGATCGTGGCGGCCTGTGCAGGCGTCGGCGTCATCTACATGGCCTGCTTCGATCCGACTTTCCTGACGTCGGGTCGGCTCACGCGACTGCTGCCGGAATGGTCATGCCCGCCAAGCTTCGGCATTCATCTTTTATACCGGCGTGGCAGCGCCGGCATTCCGCGCGTGGCGGCATTCTTGCGCTTCATGCGCGAGGCGTTTGCCGAGTTCGATCCTCATGAGCTCACGGTGCTTCATGCCAACACGGGGCAAAACCCCGTGCATCGCCGCGGTTGGTAAGGACCTGAACTCTGGGGCTGAACCCGATCGGCATCGATCGACGGCCAGTTCTAGCTAAACTCCTGCTGTCCGAAGCCGTTGCTCAGAGAGAAGCATCATACCAGAAGGCCACTCGCGGGGAGATCTCCTATGTTGCCGGCGGGCGCAGTGGACTTTCCGCCTTCTTCCGGTCAGTCGGGTCGTGCAGCGGGCCGGCCGACCGGCTTCGCCTCGGACGGGATTGCCAACCCTGCCCAAAGGCGATCCAGTCTGCACCAGGAAGCTGAACAGGCCATAGAACATTCCCGGCATTTATTCACCGCTCCGACGCAGACCTGTACAGCGGAATGACCGCAAGGGTCCACAAGCGAGAATGCCAACGAGCAGCTCCTTGCTCGAGCCTCACAGCGCAAGGAACGGGTGGAGTTATCTCGCTTCAGGCGCTTGGCAGGCGCCGAGTAAGGAGCTGCCGGCGAGCCTTCTTCAGATCGGTCGCCAGTTTTATTTTCTCTCTCAAAACGAGGATTTCGGAATATTCCTTTTGGATCTCTGGGCGGGTGCGGAGTGCTTCAAGCTGCTGGGCGGTCAGTTTCAATATCGCGGCAATATGCGTACTCTGGATGTGGTGCATGGCAATCAAATCCGCTGTTGGAAAAACGGAACGATACAGCGAACTGCGGTGCGGCGTCGCTGGAAATAAACAGCCAGCCTTACTGTCGTTTTTTGCAGCGCGTCACTGCCCTCGTCAGGTAGGGGGCTGCCGTCTGCTGAAAATGAATTTCTTGACTGCATCAATCGTGCGAGCAAGTTGTCGCGGCCGGCGCCTACGCGGCGGAGTGACTAGCACAACGAAGAGCACGTTCAGCAGCAGCCAGCAGCCGACCGCGATGAAAATGTACTTCATAACTCCTCAAGGGTGCCCTCGGAAGAGCACTGCAAGAAGAGCGGCAGCAACGACCGCCAGCCAGATCATCGAAACAACGAAGCCGGCGAAATGCCAATCTACGTCGCGGCGCCTGGGCTGCATTGTGTCTCCTTCCGGAGGCCGTGCGTCGTCGTCTCAGCGGCCTCTATCGTCCTTGCCGTTGGGGCTGCCGTCTCCGCCGCCGTTGCCCCAGCCGTTGTTACCGTGATGGTGATGGTCGTGGTGGACCGCGCCTGCGCCCGACTTCGCGATTGCATCCGATGTGAGGGATGTCGACAGGAGTAGGGTGATGGCTGGAGGCGTCACCGCCGCGAACCTTCCGCAGGTTTTTAAGAACTCGCGACGGTCGTCCTGATCCGGCATGCGTTTTCTCCGTCCAGAGGTAAGCCCAAAAATTAAATCACAATAACTAAATTAAATCAATTTAATTTGGTTCCAGAAGAAAGCGGCCCGCCGACTCGTCCACTCCTTTAGGGGCAGCTCGACGCGCGAGAGTCCGCTGTGGTCACAAGCCGCGGATCACGCCCAAGGTGGGAGCTTCCGCTTTGCCTTGGTAAGCCCGACGTTTACGAGGTCACGTCCTAGGCGAGAGCGGCTTCGACCGTTCGGCTCGGCGTCAGGCCAAGAGCAAGTCAGGAACTGGTCCAAGCGTTGCGGATTAGCTCTGTCGCCCGGACTGAGTGCCCCTATCGAGACGGTTATGGCGAGCGAGCGCAATACATTCCTCGGCGTCGCGGCGTGCGACCTTGCTCTGCCTGTTCCGCTGACTCTTGGCGAAGCCGACATTGTCATCTTCGGAGCTGCGGATGCCACGCCGCATTTGAAGGGCAGGACGAGCCATGCCGCGAACGGCCCAGCGGCCATTCGCAATGCGTTGCGCGTTTACCAGACCGACCTTGCCAGGTGGGATTTCGACCAGGACGGAATCCTGCTCGACCCGGAGCAAATCCGGGTCGTTGATGGCGGCGATCTTGCCACGTCACCCGATGCCTCCGAGCAAAACCGGAATGCAATCAGGACGGCCACCAAAAAGATCCTGAGGTCCGGCGCGGTACCCATGCTGCTGGGCGGAGATGATTCAGTGCCCATACCGTTCTTCGGGGCGTTCGAAGACATGGGCAAGCTGACCATCCTGCAGATCGACGCGCATCTGGATTGGAAGGACCGGCGCGACGGCTCAGCACATACTTTTTCCAGTACGATGCGGCGCGCCAGCGAGTTGCCTTGGGTCGAACGCATTGTGCAGGTTGGTTTACGGGGTATCGGCGGCTCGGGCTCGCAGGAGCTCAGTTGCGCGCGGAATTGGGGCTCCAGGATTTTTACAGCACGAGAGGTCAAAAGCCGGGGCGTTCATGTCGTCCTGAGTGCCATCGAGGAAAACGCGAATTGCCTGATCACGATCGACTGCGACGGCCTGGATCCGTCCGTCATTCCGGGTGTGCTTCTGCCGCAGCCTGGCGGCCTGTCCTATTTCGACGTCATAGACCTGATCGCGGGCGTCGCCTCGAAGGCCAGAATTGTCGGTCTCGATCTGGTCGAATTGGTGCCGGAGCGTGATCTGCAGAATATTGGGGCGATCTGCGCAGCGCGGATCATCTGCAACGCCATTGGATGTGTCGCCAAGCAGAAGCGCTAGCCGACCGGCATGTTTCCGAGCGCCTTCCGGATCATCTCGGCGAGCTGGTTGCGGCGGTAGGGTTTTGTCAGGAGCATGACGCCGTCGTCGAGCTTGCCATGGTGGACGATGGCGTTGTCGGTGTAGCCGGAGGTGTAGAGCACCTTCACGCCGGGGCGGATCGTCGCCACCTTGTCCGCGAGCGCGCGCCCGCTCATGCCGCCGGGGATGACGACGTCGGTGAACAGCAGGTCGAACGGCTGGCCGGCCTGGATCAACTCCAGCGCGGCCTTGCTGTCGGGCGCGGCGACGGTCCGGTAGCCGAGGCTCTGGAGCTGCACGGTGACGAAGTTGCGCACCAGCGGATCATCCTCGACCACGAAAATGGTCTCGGCGCCGCCTTCCGCCTGCGGAGTCGTGGTGGGGGCAACCTCGGCCATGCCTTCGCCCGGCGGCAGATAGAGCTTGATCGTGGTGCCGTGGCCTTCCTCGCTGTAGATCTTGATGTGGCCGCCGGACTGCTTGACGAAGCCGTAGACCATGGAGAGGCCGAGGCCGCTTCCCTTGCCGACCTCCTTGGTGGTGAAGAACGGCTCGAACGCCTGCTGCTGCACCTCGGCCGGCATGCCGGTGCCGGTGTCGCTGACGGCGAGCATCACGTAAGGGCCGGGCCGCACGTCGGGATTGTTTTGCGCATAGGCCTGGTCGAGCACGACGCGGTGGGCCTCGAGTAGCAGCTTGCCGCCGTTCGGCATGGCGTCGCGGGCGTTGATTGCCATGTTGAGCAGAGCATTGGTGAGGCGGGACGGATCGATGTGCGCGGTCATCTGCCCCTGTTCGAGCACGGTCTCGATCTCGATCTGCTCGCCGAGAGTGGGGCGCAGCAGTTTCGCGATATCCGCAACCGCGCCGTTGATCTCGACGTTGCGCGGCTGCAGCGGCTGCCTGCGCGCAAAGGCGAGCAGATGCTGGATCAGCTCGGCGCAGCGTTCGGCGGCCTCGTCGATCAGGCGCGCCACGCGCTGGAGCTCGGGCTGCTGCTTCAGGCTTGCCACCAGCGTCTCGGTATTGCCGGAGATCACGGTCAGCATGTTGTTGAAGTCGTGCGCGACGCCGCCGGTGAGCTTGCCGATCGCATCCAGCTTCTGTGACTGGTACAATTGCCGCTCGGTCTCGCGCGACGTGGTCGCGTCGTGATAAACCAGCACCGCGCCGGAGACGTTGCCTTGCCCGTCCAGCATCGGCCGGCCGCTGATCATGAGATGGCGGGAAGGATTGCCGCTGTGCGGGCGGACGATCATCTCCATATTCTCGAACGGCTCGCCGCGCAGCACGCGTGCCGACGGCAGCTCGTCGGGCTTGAGCGGGGTGACGCCGTCGCCGTGAAACACGCTGGACAGCGCGCGCAGATTGCGCAGGTTCATGCCGGTCCGGTGCAGCAGCATGCGCTCCGCGGCGGGATTGGACAGAAGGACATTGCCTTCGGCATCGATGACCAGCACCGCCTCCGCCATGCTGTGAAACGTGCTCTGGAGCACGTTGACCGACAGACGCAGCTCGTCATGCGCGGTGACCAGATGCTCGGTGCGCTCGGCCACTGCGGCCTCGAGCTGCTGCTTGGCGGCCGTAGTCTCCAATAGCGTGCTCTTGAGTGCTCCCTCGGTGCGCCGGCTCTCACGCATCATCATCACGACCAGCAGCAGGATCACCAGCGCGCCGGCGACGTCGATGCCGAGCAGCACGATGCCGGTGCGGCGCGAATCCTGGGAGCGCGCCGCGAGCAGTCGTTCTTCCTCTGCGCTCAAATGATCGAAATTGCCCATCACCGTGTCCATGAGGCCACGGCCCTCGCCCTTGCCCTGGACCGCGGCAATCCCGGCCTGATCGTTTCCGGCGCGCAGGCGCATCACTTCGGCGGCGATCTCAATCCGGCGCAGCGCCAGCGGCTCGGTGCCCTCGAGCAGCGCGACATGTTCGGGAGTGTCGCGCACGCTGCGCTTGAGATCGGCGAGTGCCGGTGCGATCCGGGCGTGCACCGCCTGGAATTCTTCGCTGAAGCTCGGGTTGCGATAGATCTCGTAGCCGCGTGCGGCGCTCTCGGCACTGCGCATCAGCACGCGCAGGTCGGAGATCTTCTTCAGCACCTCGACTGTATGATTGACCCAGGCCGCATCGGACCGTGACTTGACGTCGAGGCCGATCGAGGCTGCGGTGATGATCAGGAGGATGGCAAGTCCAGCACCGAGAATGACGCGCTGCGTTGGGATCAAGGGGCTTCTTTCTTGTCCTTCGGCTGTGAGCCATCGCCCGGCTCGGCGATGCATTCCCGGATCGTGGTCAGCAGCGCGTCCGGCGTGAACGGCTTGCGCAGGCAGCGGGTCGCGCCGAGCTCCAGCGCCATCCGGAGGAAGTCGGGAGAGGGCGAGGCGGACGACGCGAAGGCGTAGCCGGACATCGCGATCAGCGGAACCGCCGGCGCGCGCTCGTGAAAGATGCGAATGGACTCGAAGCCGCGCATGTGCGGCATGAAGATGTCGACCAGCATCACGTCGAAATTCTGAGTTTCGAGCGCAGCCAAACCCGTTTCTCCGCCGTCAGTCAACGTGACGTCGAAGCCCTGACGTTGGAGGAGGACCTCGATGGTCGCACCGACCATCGGATCGTCATCAACCACGAGAATGCGCGGCATGACACTTCCCAGTCATCGAAGTCCCCACAGCCAAGTTGATACAGGTGAATCGCGCGTCGGGTCAATTTGGGATTAATAAGGGTGGATATGCACGGTGCGGTGAATAGAGGTCCACTCGCATCGATTGTGCGCGGCATCGCCGATGACGAAGACGAGGCGACCGACACAGGTGACGTGCCTGAATGAAAAAAGCGCCGCATCGCTGCGACGCCTTCTTCTTCAAGTGCTGCAGGTCGTGTTACGGGCAGGGATGACGCTGGCCGTCATAGCCGAGATAGGTGCCCGACGCCGGATCGTAGGACTTGTAGCGCTGCGCGCAGTAGCCCGCGGAATCGCCGCCGCTATCGGGCACGACTGCCACTGACGGTTCGTCATAGTAGCTGTCGCCATAGTAGTAGGGATCGTCATAATACCCGCCGCCGTAATAGGCGTAGGAGCCGAGTCCGCCGATCGCAGCACCCGTTGCGAAGCCGGGCCAGAAGCCGCCGCCGTGACGATGATGCCACGGACGACCACTCCAATTGCCGCTACCGCCCTGCCAGTTGCCCGCAGTCGCGACGCTGCGTGTCCCGCTGTAGGACGGCGAGAAGGCCGGTCGGCTCGCCATGCCGCCTACGAAGCTGCCACCGCCGGGACGTACCGCTGCGCCGGCGGCGAAATTGCCACCGCTGCCACCGATCCGCGCGCCGCCGAAATTGCCGCCGCCCATGCGGGCGCCGCCACCACCAAAGTGAGCCCCGCCACCACCGAAGTGAGCGCCGCCGCCGCCGAAGTGGGCACCGCCGCCACCGCCGCCAAAGTGTGCTCCGCCTCCGACCGCTGCGGCCCGACTCTGGGCGAAGCTCGGCGTCGCCAACGGGAGAACCAACGCCACTGCCGCAGCCGCGCTCAAGACTTTCAGACTTTTCATGATCAAAACTCCTTTTCCCGGAAGCAAACCCCATGAAAGGGCCGGAGTTCCTGGGATCACGGGGGTTTGCGTGCGACGAAAAGTTCTCATGGCGACGCTGTATCCGGCATGAACGGATCGCGTCCGATTTGCGGCAGCGTTCCGTGCCGGTAGACCGCATCTGCAGCGGGGCACCGCCGCCCGCGCCGAACTGGACATTTCGCCGTCCGGATGGCATCAGGACCCGACGAAGCAGGGCCCTTGCCGCATGAAACAGTTCTTCCTCAAGTTTTTCACCTGGTGGAATGGCCAGACGTTTGGCACCCAGCTCTGGACCAAGCGCTATGGCGAGCTGGTCGGCCAGGACGAGCAGGGCAACCTCTATTATCGCACCCGTGGCGGGGTGATCGACCCGACGCTCGGCTTCGAGCGGCGCTGGGTGGTCTATAACGGCTATGCCGAGGCCAGCCGTATTCCGCCGTCCTGGCACGGCTGGATGCATCACACCGTCGACGTGCCGCCGACGCAGGACAATTACCAGCCGCGCGAGTGGGAAAAGCCGCACCAGCCCAATCTCACCGGCACGGTCAACGCCTATCGTCCCTCGGGCTCGACGCTCGCCAGCGGCAAGCGGCCGAAGGCGACCGGCGACTATCAGCCCTGGACGCCGAGCTAGGCTTCCGATCCCCTCTGACTCCTTGTCGTGGGAGTGGATGCACCCGCATCCGCCTCGCTTTGCTGTGGACAACGGGAACAGCGGGGATGAGTCCCGCGCGCTGATTGCAGCCACGCGAGCGATGCGGCTCAATGGTCGCATCTTACGGAGATGGGAGACCATCGCGTTCGGTTCGGGCAACAGTTCGCGACTGTCCCGAAATGCAGCGGCCGCCGACCAGGACTCGATCGGGAGATAGGCCCCCGGTCTGGAAGCTCCGAAATCGCCCGATGAAATGTGCAGCCGCCGTAAGACAGGAAAGGCCGCTCGGGAAACCGGGCGGCCTTTTTCTGTTGGGGCTTGTGGATGTCTCGTGCCCCGGACGCAGCGCAGCGCTTCTCCAGCGATGCGCTGCAGAGCCGGGGCCCATGCATCAGCACCCGCGTGGCTTCCTGGGTCCCGGCTCTGCGGAGCGTCACTGCGTGCCGCGCCGCGTCCGGGACACGCGAGCAACTACATCACCCGTTCCGCCGCCCGTTGGACGGCTTCGAGACGGCGGACCTGGTTCGGCGCGATCCGTTGCTTGACCTGCTCCAGCACGTCGGCTGACGCAGTATCCGGCGAACCGGAATTGAACGGAGGCGCCGGATTGTATTCGATCCCGAGCTGGATCGCTTCCGCCGTCGTGCGGTCGACCAGGATCGACACCAGCGTCAGCGCGAAATCGATTCCGGCGGTGACGCCGCCGCCCGTAACGCGATTGCGGTCGATGCAGACGCGCGTCTTGGTCGGCGTCGCGCCGAACTGGCCCAGCATCTCCATCGCGCTCCAATGCGTGGCGGCGCGGTAGCCCTTCAGGAGGCCGGCAGCGCCGAGCGCCAGCGATCCCGTGCAGACTGAGGTGACATACTTGGCGCCTTCGGCCTGCCTGCGCAGGAAGTTGAGCACCTCCTCGTCATTGAGCAGATCGTCGGTGCCGCGGCCGCCGGGCACGCAGATCACATCGAGCTGCGGGCAACCGGCGAACGTCATGGTCGGTGTCAGCGTCAGCACGGTATCGCTCGGCACCGGCTCGATCCGTTTCCAGATCAGATGCAGCTTCGCGCCCGGCAGAGACGAGAACACCTGCAAAGGACCCGTAAAATCGAGCTGGGTGACGCGCGGAAACACCAAGAGACCGATCTGGAACGGGGACGACATGAGAGCCTCCAATTATGAGCTTGACGGACGCAGCCTCTCATGATGCCCTTCCGTCCAAAATGGCGTATTTCCCTCGCTTTCGGACATGACCATGATCGGCATCCTGATCTTCCCGGACTTCCAGTTGCTCGATGCGGCCGGCCCGATCTCGGTGTTCGAGATCGCGGCGCGCTGCACGGGAAAGACGGTGACCGGGATCCGCGTGCTGGCGGTGAACGCGGGGCCCGTGCGCAGCTCGTCCGGCGTCGAGATGATGGCGCGCGACTTCAAGTCGGCGAATGCGATCACGACGCTGGTTGTGGCGGGAGGCGCGGGCGTGACGGATGCCGCGCGCTGCGAGGTCACGCGTGCCTTCGTGCAGCGGCTGGCGCGGCGCGGCGTGCGGGTCGCCAGCGTCTGCTCGGGTGCCTATGTGCTGGCCGAAGCGGGTCTGCTCGACGGCCGTCGCGCCACCACGCATTGGGGACGCACGCGGGATTTCGTCGCGCGCTATCCCAAGGTGAAGTTCGAGCCGGACCAGATTTTCACGCGCGATGGCAATGTGTGGACGTCGGCAGGCATCACGGCGGGCATCGACCTTGCGCTCGCGATGGTGACGGAGGATTATGGCGAAGAGATCGCGCAACAGGTCGCGCGGCAGCTCGTGCTGTATCATCGCCGCAGCGGCGGCCAGTCGCAATTCTCGTCACTTCTGGAATTGAAGACGCCGAACGGCCGCTTCGGTGCGCTGCTATCCTGGGCGCGCGAGAACCTCGACGCCCGCTTGACGGTGGAAGATCTCGCCGACCGCGCCGGCATGAGCGCGCGGCATTTTGCCCGCGCCTTTGCCGCCGAGACCGGCACGACGCCCTCGAAGGCCATCGAACGGCTGCGCATCGAGGTCGCGCGCGAGCGCGTCCAGTCCTCGCGCGAGGCGATCGAGCTCGTCGCGGAGGCGACCGGCTTCGGCGATCCCGAGCGCATGCGGCGCGCCTTCATCCGCGCCTTCGGTCAGCCGCCGCAAGCGCTGCGGCGCGCGGCAAGGGCCGGGTAGGGAGAATTGATCGAGTTAGAGAGCCCGCTTGAGCGGGTGAGCAGACTTGCATAATGCCCGGTCTTCCGCCTTTTGGCCCGGAACGGACCTCGTCAAGCGAATGCACCCGTTGTAGACGATGTCTACAACACGTACCGTCGCCGATACCGATGCAAGGAACTCCAATGACTGATCGAGAAAAGATTCTGATTGCCCTTCGCGAAAAGCCCCTGAAGACTTTCGAAGTCATGAAGCGCGTGAACATCAAGAACCAGGACGACTGTCAATCGCTCCTGTTGAAGATGCGTGACGAAGGCGCCGTGAAGTTCGACATTCACAAGGGACATTGGCGTCCTGCGTGACGACATTCGCCTGGTCACCAGCGGTTCGCGACGGCAGAGCGGGCATGACTTGCGTGTTGGCAAGACTTGCGTGTTGATTCAGCCCGATGCGGCCTTGCCGCCGGTTGCCGCGGCGCCCGAGGCCTGTGCGCGCGCCGTCAAGCGCCGCGCGATCGGCATCAGCATGTAGGGCGCCAGGTGAATGGGAAACTGCGTCATCGCGAAATAGAGCCAGGTGGTGGGCGGCAGCGCGCCGGCGGTCGCGGCGAGCATCAGGCCCAGATTGCGCTGTGACACCATCAGCCCGAGCGCCAGCGCGCGCTCGTAGCCGATGCGGCGGAACAGCAGCGTGGTGACGGCGAGCAGCGTGAAATAAATCGCGAAGGCGAGCGCGGCGAAGCCGATGGTGGAGACCGGCCGGGCGACGAGATCGCTCGCGACGTCGCCCATGATCGCGGTCGCGAAGACCAGCAGGATGACGATGTTGAAGCCGTCGATCGGCTGCCTGTGACGCTGGATCGCGGCCGCGCCGAAGACCTGCCGGATCACGGTCGCCGCGAGCAGCGATGCTGCGAGGATGCCGAGCAGCTTCAAGCCCAGCGCAGGCGGCGAGATGCTGAGCATGCCGTCGAGGAACAGGCTTGCGAACAGCGATGCCGTGAACGGCACCAGCGCGGTCGCGCTCACCAGCGTGACCAGCACCAGCGTGGCGTCGAGGCCCATCAGCGCGGCCAGCGCCGGCGCGGCCATCATCGGCGAGGCCATGCTCTGCAGCATCAATGCCAGGGCAAGGTCGGGCGCGCGCGCCGTGAGCCCGGTGACATGGACGATCAATCCGACGATCACAGGCACGCCGATCATGGTCCAGGCGCTCGCGGTCGCGACCAGCGCCGGCCGACGCAGATGACTGTAGAGTGCGGCGAGATCGACCCGCATGAAGGAGATGCAGAGCAGAACGAAGATCGCCTCGGTGACGAAGGGGCGCAGCAACGCCCCGAGCGGCGGCACCGCGAGCGCAATGAACACGACGGCCGCCACCGCGCGGGTGCCCTGGCCGCCAAGCCATGTCAGCCCGCGCAGGGGGAGGGCGAATATGCTTTGAAGAACGGGCGGCATGGGAGCGGCGTCTCAGCCCAATCCTTTCAGCCACGTGCCGATCTCGCTCACGGCGACATTGGCCTCTCGCAGCAATTTTCCCATGGTGAAGAAGCCGTGGAACTGGCCGGGATAATACTTGGTAGCCACGGGCACGCCCGCTTGCCTCAGCCGCTCGGCATATTCGTTGCCTTCGTCGCGCAGGGGATCGGCACCGGCGGTGAGCACATAGGCCGGCGGCAGGCCGGCCAGGTTCGTCGCCCGTGCCGGCGAGGCGCGCCAGTCGTGGATATCGGCGGCGCCGTTGAGATAATGGTCGCGGAACCAGCGGATCACCGAATGCGTCAGCAGCACGCTGGTCTCGGGCTCGCTGTGGGAGCCGTGCGTCATCGCGAAATCGGTCGCCGGGTAGATCAGCAACTGGCCCGCGATGGCGGGACCGTTGCCATCGCGCGCGGCGAGCGCGACGACTGCGGCGAGATTGCCGCCGGCGCTGTCGCCACCGATCGAAAGCCGGGAGGCGTCGATGCCGAGTTCGCGCGCGTTGGCGGCGACCCATTTGGTCGCGGCGATCGCGTCATCGATGGCGGCGGGAAATTTGTGCTCGGGCGCGAGGCGGTAGTCCACCGAGATCACGATCAGCGCGCCAGCGTCGGCGAGCTGGCGGCAGACGACGTCATGGGAGTCGAGATCGCCGATCACCCAGCCGCCGCCGTGGAAGAACACCAGCGCCGGGGACAAGCCATCATGCCGGCGCGGCTCTTTCGGAACATAGAGGCGTGCGGGAATGGCGCCGTGCGGTGCCGGGATCGACAGCGGCGTGATGCGTGCGAGGTCCGGTGGCTCGGGATTGGTCGCAAAGCGCGCCTGCGCGTAATAGGCCCGCGCTTCCGGCGCGGTCAGGCTCTCGTAGGCGGGCCGGCCGGCCTCCTGGAAGGCCTTGTAGACGGCGGCGGCATCGGGATCGAGCACAACGGGCATGGGAAGCGACCTTGCGGGTTTCTGATTGTTCGTTGGACGTCGTTTTCGGGGGCGATGCCCGCCTGACCCCTGGGAGGAGTGCTCGACTATCCCATCCGGGGGCCGATCTGGCCAGACCGGGCCGGGAAGGGCAGGGGTGCCGCCCTTCCCCCGCCGTATTCGCCGTGTTAACCGGATGGCCTGCGAGCGGCGGTATCCCCTGTAGAATGTCCAGCAAGCCCGATTCGCTGTTGAAGCCGCGCGAGATGTTTCGAACATTTACTCTGACAGGTCTTGCGGCGCTTCTGGCCGCCACCGCACTGACGGCTGCGACGCCGGCGCAGGCGCAGATCGGCACGATCTTCTCCGATCCGCCGCCGCTGCGGCCGCCCGGCAACATTCCGCGTGGCCAGCCTCAGCCGCAGCCGCAGATTCCCGATGACGACGAAGAGGTGCCGGAGCTGCCGCCGCAGGGCCGTGTGCTGCCATCGCGTCCGATGGCGCCGCCGCCGGGTCGGCAGGGCAATGTGATGCCGGGTCCGGTCGAGACCCAGCCTCTGGCGCCGCCGCCCGGTTCTAGCGCCGCTCCGCCAAACCAGCCGCCGCCCGTCGCGGTCGCTCCGACCAATCCGCAAGGCGCCCCGGGTGCGCCCGGTCAACGCCAGCCCCAGCAGAAGGGCGGGCCGGGCGGCGCCGTCCCGCAGACGCCGGCGAGCCTTCAGCCGGGCGACGAGGTCGTCACCGAGCCGCCGGCCCAGAAGATCGTGAACAAGAAGGCGACCTTCTCCGGCCTCGACAAGATCACCGGGCGCATCATCAATTTCGACGAGGAGATCGGCGAGACGGTGCAGTTCGGTGCGCTGCGCGTCAAAACCGACGCCTGCTACACGCGGCCGGCGACCGAGGCCGCCAACACCGACGCCTTCGTCGAGGTTGACGAGATCACCTTGCAGGGTGAGGTGAAGCGCATCTTTTCGGGCTGGATGTACGCGGCAAGTCCGGGCCTGCACGGCGTCGAGCACCCGATCTACGATATCTGGCTCACCGACTGCAAAGAGCCGCAGCAAACGATTGCGACCGCGGCACCGGATCCCGGCACCAAGCCGGCAGCACCGCCGCCGCCCGCGCAGAAGAAGGCCGCGCCCAAGCAGGTGCAGCAGCGTCCGCCGCAGCAATTGCCGCCGATCCAGCAGCAGCAGCCGGCACCGCCGCCGCCACCTCCGCCGCCCGAGCAGCGGCCGGGTCTGTTCGGTATCCCCGGGTTTGGCCGCTAGGCCAATCGCCCCGGGTTTGGCAGGCAATTGCTGATTATTGCCGCGCGGCGATGATCTCGAGCGCGCGTGCACCCGGGATCGCTTCACCGGCGGAGAGCCTCAGGAAATCGCCGGGCTCGCCCGCGAGCGCCTTGTCGAGCAGCGCGGTGTAGCGCCGCCGCGAAATCTCGGCCGCGCCGAAACTCTTCAGGTGCTCGGTGACGTACTGGGTGTCGAGCAGCTCGAAGCCGCCATGGATGAGCCGCGCGACCAGATGCACCAGCGCGACCTTGGAGGCATCGCGCGCGGTGTGGAACATGCTCTCGCCGAAAAAAGCCCGGCCCAGGCTGACGCCGTAGAGCCCGCCGACGAGGTCTTCGCCCTGCCAGGCCTCGACGCTGTGGCAATGGCCGAGCTCGTACAGCCCGCCATAGAGGTCGCGGATGCGCTTGTTGATCCAGGTGTCCTCCCGCCCGGCCTGCGGCGCGGCGCAGCCGGCGATCGTGGCCTTGAAGGCGGTATTGACGGTCACACGAAATGAATCCGAACGCACGGTGCGCGCGAGCCGCGAGGCCACGCGAAATCCGTCGAGTGGGATGACGCCGCGCAACTCGGGCTCGACCCAGAACAGGGTCGGATCATCGGCGCTTTCGGCCATCGGAAAGATGCCGCAGGCATAGGCGCGCAGCAGCACGGCTGGCGTGATTTCAGATGGGGCAGAGTCGCGCGAAGTCATGGCTCGCGACAATAGCAGGATCGCAATGCGGTTGCGATGGGCGGGAGCGGATCAGTTCGCTGCGGCAGCAGCCGGCTTGTCGGCGGCAGCCGGGACACGGCGGAACCTCAACATGATTCGGGTTCCGGAATGGGTGGGGTCGCGCTCGACCGAAGCGTCGAGCTTGCTGGCCATGGCTGCGACGATGCGCTGGCCCATGCCGGTGGAGCGCGGATCGGCCTTGACGTTGTCGCCGACGCCATCGTCGCTGATCGACAGCAGGAGATCGTCGCCCTGCGAGGTCAGCTCGACATGGATCGGGCCGGCGCCGTCAGGGTAGGCGTATTTCACCGCGTTCATCACCAGCTCGTTGACGATGATGCCGACGGCGACCGCACGGTCCGGATCGATCTCGATCGGTTCGGCCTTCAGCGTCAGGCGCGACATCCGGTTGCCCTCGGCCGACCGCCTGAGATCCTCGAGCAGCGAGTCCAGATACTGGTTCAGGACCACGCTCTTCAGGTCCTGCGAGGTGTAGAGGCGGCGGTGCACCTGCGCGACCGCGGCGACGCGGCCCATCGCATTGGTCAACGCAGCCTTGACCTCGTCCTGCGCGGCGGAGCTGGCCTGCAGGTGCAGCAGGGAGGCGATGATCTGCAGCGAGTTGCCGACGCGGTGGTTGACCTCGCGCAGCAGCAGCTCGCGTTCGGCTGCAAGAGCAGCGTAGCGGTCGCGCGAGGCATGGATCTCGGCTTCGGCTTCCTCGCGGGCTTTCTGCAATTCGGCCTGGCGCAGCGCGCCCTCGGCCGCGACGTGAAGCAGGGGGATGAAGTCGCCCTTGACGTCCTTGACGAGATAATCGGCCGCGCCCGCCTTCAGCGCCGTCACCGCGATGCTGGAATCCTGCGACGCCGTGACGAACACCACCGGCGGCGCGCCCGGGATCGCCATGATCTGCTCCAGCGTCTCCAGTCCGTCGAGGCCTGGCATGTACTGATCGAGCGCCACGACGTCGATGCCGCCGTCAATGCTGTCCCGCGCACCCGCGCGGCGGATGAGCTCGAGGCCTTCCTCGCCGCTCGCGGCGTGAACGACCTTGAAGCCGCGCCGTGTCAGGCCGCGATCGACCAGGCGCGCAAGCGCCCCGTCGTCGTCGATGTAGAGCAATGTGGGCATGCGCTGGTTCATGAGGCGGCGGGCGGGACCTGGATGACCGAGAAGAACAAGCCGAGCTGCCGGATGGCATTGGCGAAATTCTCGTAGTTCACGGGCTTGGTGATGTAGACGTTGCAGCCGAGCTCGTAGCAGCGTTTGATTTCCTGGGAATCGTCGGTGGTGGTCAGCACCACCACGGGCGAGGCCTTCAGATATTTGTTCTCCTTGATCTGCTTCAGAATGTCGATCCCGGTCATGTCGGGGAGGTTGAGATCGAGCAGGATCAGGAGCGCATTGCCCTTCTGCACGAGCCCGCTGCCATCGGGGCCGAACAGATGTTTCATCGCGTCCGTGCCGTTGGCAAAGGAGATGATCTCGTTGTTGACGCCGGACCTACGGATGTTCCGCTCGATCAGCCGCGCGTGTCCTTCGTCGTCCTCGATCATGATGATGCTGACGGGTTGGGTCATTGATCCGCGTTCCGGTTGCTGGCGTTCCAGGTGATGGGCAGCGTGATGGTGAAGGTACTGCCCGTATTCAGTTCCGATGATACCGACATGGTGCCGCCGAGGCGACGCACAAGTGCACGCACATGCGCAAGACCGATGCCCTGACCGGGCTTGTCCTGGGTTCCGGCGCGGCGAAACAGGTCGAAGATCCGCTGGTGGTCCTTGGGGTCGATGCCGCGGCCGTTATCGCTGATCTCGAAGATAGCGTAGCCGAGCTTGGTGCGCCCGCGAATTCTGATCTCGCCGGCGACGCCGGGCTTGAGATATTTGATGGCGTTGTCGATCAGATTGGAGAAGATCTGCTCCAGCGCCAGGCGGTCGCTGACGAGATCCGGCAGCGGCGCGACATGGATGTCCGCCTGCGCCTCGGCGGCCTGATGCGCCAGCGTCGACACGATGGCTTCGATCAGCTCGCGCGTGTCGATCTTCTGCGGCTGGAACTCGCGCCGACCCTCGCGGGTGAGATTGAGGATCGCCGAGATCAGGCGGTCCATCTTGGCGATCGACGACTTGATGAAGCCCAGCGCTTCGGAAAAATCCTCTGACAGCTGCTTGTCCGGACCTTCGAGTGCGATCTCGCCGTCCGGCAACGGCGGCCCGTCGGCCGGGACATGGGTGAGGCTGCCGATACGGCGGAAAATGTCGCCGCCGAGCTCTTCGAGCTCGCTGGTGAAGCCCATGATGTTGACGAGTGGCGAGCGCAGATCGTGGCTGACGATATAGGCAAAGCGCTGGATCTCGTTGTTGGCTTCGCGCAGATCGCCCGTGCGTTCGTCGACCACGGCCTCCAGATTGACATTGGCATCGCGCAGGCGTCCCTCGGCATCGTCGCGGGCAAGGGCCGAGCGCCGCACCAGCCAGATCGAGATCAGGGCCAGCAGCACGACGAGGCCGGAGCCGATGCCGGTCATCGACGCGGCCAGGGTCTGGCTGTGGTCCGAATTGACCGTTCGGAGCCGGAACAGCCGTTCTTCTTCCTGGATCATCCCGGTCGCGACATTGGCGATCGCGGCCGTGGTGTCCGTGGAGGCGATCTCGCGGACCAGTGCTGCGGCCTTCTCCGGCTCGCCCTTCCGGATGAAATCCATCTCCTGCACGAACTGGCCGAGCCTGGTCTCGATCGCCGCGCTCAGCTTCTCGATGCTTTGGCGTTGCTCCGGATTGTCGCCGATCAGGCGCGTGAGCCTGTCGAGAGCCGGGATGATCGCTGCCACGGCCTTGTCATGGTCGACCTTGAAATCCTCGCCTTGTGTCAGAAGGTAGCCCCGGGCGGTGCTCTCGGCGCGGCGGATTTCCAGCAGGAGCGCGTTGATCTGGTTCTCCGCCTCGATGGTGTGAATCACCCATTTGCTGTCGTCTCTCGCCTTGTTGACGAGGTAGACGGAGCCGGCGCTGATCACGGTCAGCACCAGCAGTCCCGCTGCGAACAGCAGGATCTGCCAGAATGTACGCCGTCGCTGCGCGTCAGCGATCACGACGGTCTCGCTCGATCAGGATTGCGGACTTCAAAACGCCCCCTCGGAACTGTCCCCATCGTGCCAAACGCGATTGGGGCCAAAGGGTTCCATAGGCAGGGACGGCTACTTCGGGGCGGGTTCCGCCTTGCCGGCAAGATATTGTTCCAGCCAGTGGATGTGATAGTCGCCGTTGATGATGTCGTCTTCGCGCACCAGAGCGCGGAACAGCGGCAGGGTGGTCTCAATGCCCTCGACCACCATCTCGTCCAGCGCCCGGCGCAGCCGCATCAGGCACTCGCCGCGGGTCTTGCCGTGCACGATCAGCTTGCCGACCAGCGAGTCGTAATAAGGCGGGATCGTGTAGCCCTGATAGACCGCGGAATCGATCCGCACACCGAGCCCGCCGGGCGGGTGATATTGCGTGATGCGGCCGGGCGAAGGACGAAAGGTCTCCGGATTCTCGGCGTTGATGCGGCACTCGATCGCGTGGCCGATGACCTGGACCTCTTCCTGCTTCGCCGGCAGGTCGCCGCCGGCGGCGATGCGGATTTGCTCCAGCACGAGGTCGATGTCGGTGATGCTCTCGGTGACGGGATGCTCGACCTGGATGCGCGTGTTCATCTCGATGAAGTAGAACTCGCCGTCCTCGAACAGGAATTCAATCGTGCCGACGCCGAGATATTTCATCTCGCGCATCGCCTTGGCGCAGGTCTCGCCGATCTTGGCGCGTGCAGCCGCGGTCAGCACGGGCGAGGGGCCTTCCTCCCAGACCTTCTGGTGGCGTCGCTGCAGCGAGCAGTCGCGTTCGCCAAGGTGGATCGCGCCGCCGCGGCCGTCGCCGAGGATCTGAATCTCGATGTGACGCGGCTTCTGCAGATATTTCTCGAGGTAGACAGAGGCATCGCCGAAGGCGGATTTGGCCTCGTTGGCCGCCGTCGACAGCGCGACCTGAAGATCGGCCTCGCTCTCGGCCACCTTCATGCCGCGACCGCCGCCGCCTGCCGCGGCCTTGACCAGCACGGGGAAGCCGATCTTCCTGGCGATCGCCATCGCGTCGTCGTTGGGGCCGACCCCTCCGTCGGAGCCGGGCACCACCGGAATGCCGAGCTTCTTGGCCGTCCTCTTGGCCTCGATCTTGTCGCCCATCAGGCGGATGTGCTCGGCCTTCGGGCCGATGAAATGCAGATTATGCTCGGCGAGGATTTCGGCGAAGCGCGCGTTCTCCGACAGGAAGCCGTAGCCGGGATGCACGGCATCGGCGCCGGTGATCTCGCAGGCCGCGAGCAGTGCGGGCACGTTGAGATAGCTGTCCTTGGACGCCGGTGGCCCGATGCAAACGCTCTCGTCCGACAGGCGCACATGCATGGCATCGGCGTCGGCGGTGGAGTGCACGGCGACGGTCGCAATCCCGAGCTCCTTGCAGGCCCTGAGGATGCGAAGGGCGATCTCGCCGCGATTGGCTATGAGGATCTTGTCGAACATGGTGTCCTTATTGGACTGACGCGCGGAAAGCGGCGAGGGCGATGAGACCGCCCTCGACCGTCACTCAATAATCACGAGCGGCTCGCCGTACTCGACCGGCTGACCGTCCTCGATCACGATCTGCGTCACCGTGCCGGCGCGCGGCGAGGGGATCTGGTTCATGGTCTTCATGGCTTCGATGATCAACAGCGTCTGGCCGACCGAGACCTTGCTGCCGACCTCGATGAACGGCTTGGCGCCGGGCTCCGGCGCCCAATAGGCGGTGCCGACCATCGGCGAGGTCACGGCGCCGGGATGCTTCGACAGGTCGGCAGCGGCAGGCGCGGCGGCAGCTGCGGCCGCCGGGAGGGCAGCGGGAGCGGCCGCCATCTGCATCGGCATGGTCGCGGCGACGCTGATGTTGCGGGCGACGCGCAGGCGCAGGCCGGCACGCTCGATCTCGATTTCGGTGAGGCTGGTCTCATCGAGCAGCAAGGCGAGCTCGCGGACGAGGGCGGAATCCTCGCTGGAAAACTTTGCGGCTGCTTTGTCGTCTGGCTGGCGCGCCATGTTGTTTGATCCGAATGTTCTGTGTGAAGGGGGAGCGTCAGGCTTTGGGCTTGATGCCGAGCTTGGCGGCAAGGCCCTGAATGGCAAGGCGGTAGCCCTCGATGCCGAAACCGCAGAGCGAGGCGAAGGCCGCGCGCGCGGTGTAGGAGTGATGACGGAAATTCTCGCGGGCGTGAATGTTGGTGACGTGCACTTCGACCGTCGGGATCTGCACCGCGAGGAGCGCGTCGTGCAGCGCGATCGATGTGTGCGAATAGCCGCCGGCATTGATGATGATGCCCTTCATCTTGCGGGCGTGTGCCTCGTGGATGAAGTCGATCAGCTCGCCTTCGCGGTTGGATTGCCGGCAGTCGGCCTTGAGGCCGAACGTGGCCGCCGTCTCCCGGCACAGCGCCTCAACGTCGGCCAGCGACGCATGCCCGTACTTCTCGGGCTCGCGCGTCCCCAACATGTTGAGGTTCGGCCCGTTCAGGACAAGGATCGTGTCGGTTGCTGGTTCGGCCATTCCAATCCCGCAAGAGGTGCTTCGGCGTGGCGGGGGTTATAGGTAACAAAGCGCGTGAGGGGAAGCCTTGAAGGACCTCCGAGGTGGCTTCAGATGCCTCATCCGGGGTGCAAAAATCTGTGCGCAAGCTACGGAAATTGCTTGTTAACCAGTCCGAAGCATGGCTGCCGGCCGAACGGCAAAGGGGCGGGCATTGCTGCCCGCCCCCGATGGTTGCCGGGTATCGTCTTACGTGTTCAGGACAGCCACGATCTCATAGGTGTCCGGATTGACGATCACGATCTCGTCCTTGACCAGGACGTAGCGATAGGTCCGCCATTCCGGATAGATCGTCACGACACGGGACGGCAGGGTGTGCAGCTCGACACCCTCGCGCGGAATGCGAGTGCCGACCGAGATCGAGAAGTTCACGTTCGTCACCGGACGCACATGCTCCTCGCGGATCACCGAGGTGATCTGCGTGCGTTGCTCGGTCGAGAGCTTGGCGCCCGCGCCGGCCTGACCGACCGTCGTGTTGGTGCTGCTCTGACCCTGCGCATTCTGGTTGGTGCTGGTGCCGGTCTGGCCCTGAGCGTTCTGGTTGGTGCGCGTCTCGGTACCCTTCTGGTTCTCGGCATTGTTGGTGCTGCTGGTGCCGCTCTTGGCGCCCTCAGCCTTCATGTCCTTCTGGTCCTTGGCGCCGGTCTTGCTCGAGTCCTTGCTCGTGTCCTGACTCGTGCTCTTGGACTTGTCCTGCTGACCCTGCGCGCGTTCGTCGGTGCGCTGGCCCTTGGTAGCGCCGGACTTGTCCTCAGCCGCGTTCTTGTTCATCTCGCGGCCGGAGTGCTCGTCCTTGGTCGCGCCGGAGGATTTGTCCTCGGCGGACGTGCCGGATTTCATGCTGCTGGAGCCACCAGCCTGGCCGACGGTGCCCTTCTCATGGGCGGATTCCTTACCCATCGAGCCGCCGCGTTCGGCGGCGCCGCCGGAAGGCTGCGAATGCTGCATCTGCGCACCACCGGCGCCGCCACCGCTGTCGCGGTTCATGGTGCCCTGTGCGTTCGCCAGACCGGTGCCCGCGACGAGCGCGAGTGTGGCAACCGAGATCATAAAGCGGTTAGACATGGAATTCTCCTCACGTGTTCAATTGCGTCATTGCCCGCGCCGACAACGAAAGGAGATTTGAGTTGTTCCGGAACTTCGGTGGTTCCGGGGCTTTTGTTTGTTGAATGCCAGATGAATGCGCGCGCCAGATTTCGGCGCAATGAAAAGGCCGGCGTTTCAGCCGGCCTTTTGGATGCGTGAGTTGTAGAGCAGATCGCTTATCAGCAAGTCGCCTTGTCAGCAGGTCGCCTTGTTAACAAGTCGGCTAATTAGCAAGTCGCTTTGCCGCAGCGGGCCACAGCGATCTTTTCCTTCAGGCTTTCGACACCGACGGCGCCGACAACGATCTGCTTGCCGATGACATAGCTCGGCGTGCCGTTCATCCCCATCGCTTCGGCGAGTTTGAAGTTCTCCTCGATGGTGGTGCGTACCTCGGCGCTGCCGATGTCCTTCTCGATCTTCGCGACGTCGAGGCCGGCTTCCTTGGCCGCCTGAAGTGCGCGCGCCTTGTCGGCCGCCCCACGACCGCCGAGCAGCTTCTGGTGGAAATCGAGATACTTCTTGCCGGAGGGATCTTGCATGCGCACCGCGACGGCGACCTGGGCTGCTTCGACCGAGCCCTGGCTCAGCACCGGAAACTCCTTCAGCACCACCTTCAGCTTCGGATCGGCCTTCATGAGGTCGAGCATGTCGCCCATCGCGCGCTTGCAGTAGCCGCAATTGTAGTCGAAGAACTCGACGAAGGTGACGTCGCCGTCCTTGTTGCCGAGCACGACCTGGCGCGGCGAATTGAAGATCGCATCGGAATTCTGGGCGACGCTGGCTTCGTGCTTCTGCGTCTCAGCCGCGGCCTGGCGCTTGGTGAGCTCGGTCATCGCTTCCTCGAGCACCTCGGGATGGGTGACGAGATAGTTCTTGACGATCGCCTCGATATCCGTGCGCTGGGCATCGGAGAAGCTGTCGGCCGACGCGGGCACGGCTGCGCCGAACATGGCGAGCGCAAACAGCGCGGGAGCAAGCAGGCGCAGCGAAGGCATAGGCAAATCCTCTTATCCAAAGCAGGTTTCGGAAAACGTCCCGGCGGACTTAAGCTCGGTGTCGTGACGTCGTTTCGTAAGGCGTCGTGGCGTAAGGCGTCGTTCTGGTCAGTTGCGCGGCGGTTTCGACGCCACGATGTCGTCGGCCTTGACCCATCCGGGTGTGCCGACGGCGAAACGGGTTTTCGCGCGCGTCGCAAGCTCGCGGGCGGTCTTGTTGTCGCCGCGCAGATAAGCGGCCTGCGCCGACGCCAGATCGGCCTCGGCATAGTCGCCCTTCCGGCCATAGGCCATCGCGAGCTGCATGTAGCCGAGCACGGCCTCCGGTTCCCGTGCCACCGCGGCCCGGAGAATCCGAACGGCGTCATCGGTGTAGGCCTTATTATCGGACCCAACCAGAGCCTGCCCAAGTAACATCTCGATGAGGGGCGCGTTGTTCGAAAGTGCGACAGCCTTGCGCAGGGCCGGAATCGCCTCGGCCGGCTTGCCGCCCTCCAGCAGGGCCTGGCCGCGCACCTCGTAAAAATACGCATTGTTGGGCTGGACCTGGATCAGCGCGTCAATCTGGGTGAGCGCGCTGCGCAAATCCCCATGCAAATAGGTGCTGATGGCGCGGGCGTAGCGCGCCGGCAGGCTGTCGTTGGTCAGGGGATAGCGGCGGTACACCGTCTCCGGCCGTTCCATGAAGGCGGAGATCTTGGCGCGCACCATGTCGTGGCGCAGCTGAAGCGCGGGATCGTCCTTCTTGTCCCAATAGGGGCTGGCGCTGGCGAACTCCTGCAGTGAAGCGACGCGCTCGGCGGGCATCGGGTGCGACTGGAGATAGGGATCGGCGCCCCGTGCTGCGAACAGGCTCTCGCTGGTGAAGCGCTTGAAGGTCTCGTACATGCCCTTCGGCGACTGCTGGGTCGCCGTCAGGAATTTCACGCCGGCGCGATCGGCGTTCTCCTCCTGCTGCCGCTGGTAGGACAGCAACGTACGGCGGATCATCTCCTGCGGGCCGGCGAGGGCGGCGGCTCCCGCATTGGCAAGGCCATTGTTGCCGGCGCTGCCGCTGCCGCGGGTGCTGCCCACGGCCATCGCGCCGGCGCCGAGCAGCATGGCGATGATCATCTGGGTCTGGGCATTGGCGAGCTGCTCGCGCAGCTTGGACAGATGTCCGCCGGCCAGATGCCCGGTCTCGTGCGCGAGCACGCCGATGATCTGGTTCGGCGTCTCCGACTGGAGGATCGCGCCGTAATTGACGAAGATGCGGCGGCCGTCGGCGACGAACGCGTTGAACGAGCCCTCGTTGACGATCACCATCTGGATGTTCTGCTTCTCCAGACCGGCGACGCGCAGGATCGGGCGGGTGTATTCGCGCAGCAGCTGCTCGGTCTCGGTGTCGCGCAGGACCGGCGGCCCCTTGGCCTGCGCATGCGCGGCCGAGAACGGCGTCAGCGCGATCGCAGCCGCCGCGAGGAGGGAGATGAGGGCGGTGGCCTTCTTGCGCAATGCGATCTGGAACAACATCAAGCGGTCTGGGTCAAAGGATCTTGTCAGCAGGCTGGTCAAGCATTCTTGGTCGAGCAGTTCAGTGATTGGTTTTGGCGATTGGCGGCGGACCGGATACGCGATATGCCCTTTTGAGCCGTTCCCCTTATGAGCCGTACAATGCGGCCAGTCTGGGGCGCAAGAACCCCGTTCTCAGGCCGGACGGATCAGTCCGCCAGCGAATAGCAGAAATCGATGCACGATGCGACCTTGAGGAACCGGTTGGGGCAGTGGCTTGAGCCCTCCCGCCGTAGCGATGTTCCCCCGTTCATGGTGATGGACGTGATGGCCGCGGCGGCCCGGATCGAGGCGGCCGGGGGCCATGTCATCCACATGGAGGTTGGCCAGCCCGCCGCCGGCGCGCCGAAGACCGCGATTGCGGCCGCCCATGCGGCGCTCGAGGCAGGGCGGATCGATTATACCTCCGCGCTGGGCATCCCCTCCTTGCGCGCGCGCATCGCGCGGCATTATCGCGATGCCTATGGCTGCGATGTCAGCCCCGAGCGAATCGTGGTGACCACCGGCTCCTCCGGCGGGTTCATTCTGGCTTTCCTGGCGATGTTCGAGCCGGGCGACCGCGTCGCCGTGACGGTGCCGGGTTATCCGCCGTACCGTCATATTCTCACCGCGCTCGGCTGCGAGCCGGTGCTGATCGAGACTACGAACGAGACGCGCCATGCGCTGACCGGCGAGGCGCTGCTGGTCGCCCATCGCAAGGCGCCGCTCAAGGGCGTGCTGGTCGGGAGTCCCGCCAATCCGACCGGGACCATGATGTCCCGCGAGGCGCTCGCAGGCCTGATCGCTGCGGCGGAAGACGCGGCCATCCGTTTCATCTCGGACGAGATCTATCACGGGCTCGACTACGCGTTTCCCGCGGTGACGGCTGCGGCGCTGTCGGACCACGCGCTCGTGATCAACTCGTTCTCGAAGTATTTCTGCATGACGGGCTGGCGCGTCGGCTGGATGGTCGTGCCCGAGATTCTGGTGCGGCCGATCGAGCGGCTGCAGCAGAACCTGTCGATCTCGGTGCCGTCGCTGTCGCAGATCGCAGCCGAAGCGGCCTTCGACGGCGCGGCCGAGATGGAGGAGATCAAGCACGGCTATCAGGAAAACCGGCGCATCCTGATCGAGGGATTGCCCAAGGCCGGCCTGACCAGGTTTCTGCCGGCCGACGGCGCGTTCTATCTCTATGCGGACGTCTCGGACTTCACCTCAGACAGTTTCGACTTCGCCAAGCAGATGCTCGAACAGGCCCATGTCGCGGTCACGCCGGGGCTCGATTTCGATCCCATCCATGGTCGTTCATTCATACGGCTCTCTTATGCGCGTTCGGCTGCGGAGATGCGGGAAGCAGTTGACCGGATCGCTCACTGGATTAAATAGCCGCCAGTTTTCGACAGCCTTCTGGAGTGCAACTTGTCTGACCGTTCCGTCCCGTCTACCGCCACGCATTCTCCTCTCGCCGCATTGATGTGGCCAGTCCGGCCCGGTGAAACCGTCGGCGCCTTGCGCGCTGTCGTGCTGATTGCGCTCGGCACCGCCTTGATGGCGCTGTCAGCCAAGGTGAACCTGCCGCTGCCTTACGTGCCCATGACATTGCAGACGCTGGTCGTGTTGATGATCGGCGCCGCCTATGGCTGGCGGCTTGGCAGCGCAACCATGATTGCCTACCTCGCCGAGGGCGCAATGGGCCTGCCGGTGTTCGCCGGTCCCGTTGGTGGAATCGCACCGCTGGTCGGCCCGACCGCGGGCTATCTGTTCGGCTTCATTGGCGCCGCCTTCGTCACCGGCTGGCTCGCCGAGCGCGGCTGGGATCGCAGCGTCATGCTGCTGTTTGCGGCCATGGCCGTCGGCCACATCCTCATTCTGGCCGCGGGCTTTGGCTGGCTGGCCTTCGGCCTCGGCCTTGGCGCCGCAAAGGCTTGGCAGGTCGGCCTGATGCCGTTCGTTGCGGCGTCGTTGGTCAAGAACGCGCTGGGCGCGACGTTGATGCCGGCGATACGCCGGGTGGTCGATCGCGGGTAAAGCGCGCAATAACGAGCAGTTCCGATTGACAGGGCCGGCCAAGTTGATCTTGGCTGGCCCGGCGTTTTGAGGGGGAGTGAAACAATGACGACGACAACGATGGTGGGGGCGCCGGTCGCGCCGCCCGCCGCCAAGCCGTGGTACAAGGTACTTTATATCCAGGTGCTGATCGCGATCGTGCTCGGCGCCATCGTCGGCTGGCTCTGGCCGTCAGTCGCCACCAATGAGTGGATCAAGGCACTCGGCGATGGCTTCATCAAGCTGATCAAGATGGTGATCGCGCCGATCATCTTCTGCACCGTGGTCTCGGGCATCGCCCATATCCAGGATGCCAAGAAGGTCGGCCGCATCGGCGTCAAGGCGCTGGTCTATTTCGAGATCGTCTCGACCTTCGCGCTGGTGATCGGACTCATCATCGGCAATCTGGTGAAGCCGGGTGCGGGCTTCGGCGGCGCCGCCGCCAACGCACAGGCCGTCGCCAACTACGCCAAGCAGGCCGAAGGCCAGAGGTCGGTCGACTTCGTGCTGCACATCATTCCGGACACCGTCGTCGGCGCTTTCGCGCAAGGCGAGATCCTGCAGGTGCTGCTGTTCTCGGTGCTGTTCGGCTTCGCCATCATGGGGCTCGGCGAACGCGGCCACACCATCCGCAGTTTCATCGACGACGCCGCGCATGCGGTGTTCGGCGTCATCTCCATCGTGATGCGCGCGGCGCCGATCGGCGCCTTCGGCGCGATGGCCTACACCATCGGCAAGTTCGGCACCGGGGCGATCCTCAACCTGATCGGCCTGATAGCGACATTCTACCTGACCGCGGCGCTGTTCGTGTTCGTCGTGCTCGGTATCATCGCGCGCTTCGCGGGCTTCTCCATCTTCAAGTTCCTCGCCTACATCAAGGACGAGCTGCTGATTGTGCTCGGCACCTCGTCCTCGGAAAGCGCGTTGCCGTCCTTGATGGAAAAGCTTGAGCGCCTCGGCTGCTCCAAATCGGTGGTCGGCCTCGTGGTGCCCACGGGCTATTCGTTCAATCTCGACGGCACCAACATCTACATGACGCTGGCGACGCTGTTCATCGCGCAGGCGCTGGGCTTCGATCTCACCTTCGGCCAGCAGCTCACCATCCTGGTGGTGGCGATGCTGACCTCGAAGGGCGCCTCCGGTATCACAGGTGCGGGCTTCATCACGCTGGCGGCGACGCTCGCCGTGGTCGATCCGCGCCTCGTGCCGGGCATGGCGATCGTGCTCGGCATCGACAAGTTCATGAGCGAGTGCCGCGCGCTGACCAATCTCTGCGGCAACGGCGTTGCCTGCGTGATCGTCGCCTGGTGGGAGGGCGAACTTGATCGCGACAAGCTCAACGCCAACCTCGCCAGGCAGATCGATCCGACCGACATGGAAACGGCTGTCACGACGGACTGATCTGCATTTGACGGTGCCGGGCGCCGTCAGATCTTGAAGTAATAGGGCTGGTCGAGATCCTCGATCAGCCCTTTTTCTTGCGGCGACCAGCCGAGAGCAGCACGCGTCTTCGCGCTCGAGGTCGGAACGTCGGCGCCCGCGAACTGTGCGAACCAGCCGAAATGCGCGGTCGCTTCCTCGGGCGATTGGGACACCACGGGCACGCCGAGCCGCCGGCCGATCACTTCCGCAATCGCCTTGAACGGCACGCCTTCCTCGGCGATCGCGTGATAGTGCTTCGCGGTTGCGCCTTGCTCCAGCGCCAGCCGGTAGACGCGCGCGGCATCGAAGCGGTGCGCGGCGGGCCAGCGGTTGCTGCCATCGCCGACATAGACCGATACGCCTTTCTGGCGCGCGAGGTTGATCAGGATCGGAACGAAGCCGTGGTCGCCCTCGCCATGCGTGGAGGGCGGAAGACGCACAACGGCGGCGCGGACGCCGGCCAGGGACAGCGCGGTCGCTTCCGACACGCGCGGAAAGCGCTGCGCCGACACATCGTCCTCGGTGGCGAGGCGGCCGGGCGCAAGCAGCGCGACGCCGGAGGTGACGATGAGAGGGCGACCGGAGCCCTTGAGCTCCTCGCCGATCGCCAGGATCGCGTGGCGGTCGAGCTCGCAATTGTCCAGAAACTTCGAGAAGTCGTGGTTGAAGCCGAGGTGCAGGACGCCGTCGGAGGCGGCCGCGCCGCTGCGCAAGGACGCGTGATCCTCCAGCGAGCCGCGGTGGATCTCGGCGCCCATCGCGGCGAGCGTCGCGGCTCCCGCGTCGGAGCGGGCGAGGCCGGTGACCCGGTGGCCGGCGGCGATCAGGTCGCGAACGACGGCGGAGCCGACGAAGCCGGTGGCGCCAGTGACGAAAACACGCATGAGTATCTCCAGGGTTGGTGGAGACGACCATCCGCGCTAGGATTATCCGGGTAAAGTAGTGACATTATCGGGGTATAATAGCTAACAGGATGAGCGAGACCGCTTCAGCCGAAAACCTGCTCGGGACCTACCTCAAGGACCGCCGCACCCGGCTCGATGCCACCGCGTTCGGCTTCGCGGGTAGCCGCAGGCGTACGCCGGGACTCCGCCGCGAGGAGGTGGCGCAGCGCGCCAATATCAGCCCGACCTGGTACACTTGGCTCGAGCAGGGCCGCGGCGGCGCGCCGTCGCCCGATGTGCTCGACCGCATCGCGCGAGCGCTGATGCTGACCGATGTCGAGCGCGAGCACCTGTTCCTGATCGGCCTCGGCCGTCCGCCCGAGGTGCGCTACCAGGCGAGCGAAGGCGTCTCGCCGCGGTTGCAGCGGGTGCTCGATGCGTTCGCGTTCAGCCCGGCGCTGGTGCGGACCGCGACCTGGGACGTCGTCGCCTGGAATCGTGCCGCAAGCGCCGTGCTGACCGACTACGGCGCGATCCCGCCGGGACAGCGCAACATCCTGCGCTTCATCTTCTGCGATCCGCGCGTGCGCGCCGCGCAATACGATTGGGACAGCGTGGCGCGCTTCGTGGTCGCGGCTTTCCGGGCGGACGCCGCGCGGGCCGGCGCAGTCTCGCATGTCGCCAATTTTGTCGACGAGCTGTGCCGGACCAGCCCGGAATTCGCCGCGCTCTGGCGCGACAATGACGTGCGTTACCACGGCGACGGCACCAAGCGGCTGCGGCACCCCGTTCACGGCACGATGTCGTTCGAATATTCGAGCTTTATCGTCGAGGGACGCTCCGATCTCAGCATGATCGTCTACAACCCCGCGACTCCCGACGACGCCGAACGCATCAGGACACTGCTCGCCGAGCGCGCCGACTGACGGAAGTTGCGAACTCGCGCGTTCAACCTGCATCTGGCGACGCGCACGCGGTGCTTGCCGTCAACCCTGATCTAGAACCGCTCCGGCCGGTACGGCGTCGGATCGATCGCCGGTGTTTCGCCGCTCATCATCTCGGCGAGGAGGCGCCCGGTCGCGGGTCCCAGCGTAAAGCCCTGGTGGCCGTGGCCGAAGTTCATCCAGAGGCCGGGATGGCGTGGGGCGGGGCCGAGCACCGGCAGCATATCGGGCGTGCAGGGGCGGGTGCCGAACCATGGGTCGGGCTCGACCCGCTTGCCGAGGTCGATCAGCTCGCGCGCGGAGGCTTCCGCGCTGGCGAGCTGCACGGGCGTTGCGAGCGCGTCCAGGCCCGTCAACTCCGCGCCGGTGGTGATGCGGATACCCTTCGCCATCGGACCCATGGCGTAGCCACCGGCCTTGTCGACCAGCGGCAGATCGAGCGAGGCGCCACCGCTGTAATGCATGTGGTAGCCGCGCTTGCGCACCAGCGGAATGCGATAGCCGAATTTGAGCAGGAGATCGGGCGACCACGGCCCGAGCGTCACCACGGCGTTGGCGGCGTCGATGTGCCCCTGGTCTGTCTTGACCGACCAGCCAGTGGCGGTCTGCTGCAGGCTTTGGGCATCACCGAGCACGATGGCGCCGCCGAGGCGCTCAAACAGATTGGCATAGGCCGTGACCAGCGCGCCGGGATCAGACACGGTCCAGGTGTCGAGCCAATGGATCGCGCCGGGCAGGTCGTCGCGCAGGACAGGTTCGGCCTTGGCGAGCTCGGCGCCCGAGAGCGCACGAAACCTCACGCCGAATTCGCGCTGGTCCTCTTCCGCCGCCTTGACGGCAAGATCGAACGAGGCAGCGTCGCGATGCAGGTGCCGGTATCCCGCGCGGCGGATCAGATTGTCGGCATGGGCTTCGCGAATGAGGATGTCGTGCTCCGCCGTCGCGTAGGCGATCAGCCGTGCCCAGGCGTCGATCGCCTCACGATGTCGCTTCGGCGCCGAATGCCACCAATAGCGGAGCAGGGGTTCGATATGAAGATGAAGAGATGACAGGCTGTAGCGCACGTCGTTGGTGCGGCCGGTCGCGATCTTCAGGAGCGTGGCGAGGTCGCGCGGCATCGGATAGGGGCGCACCGCTTCCGCCTGGATCATCCCGGCATTGCCGTAGCTGGTCTCACGGCCCGGCTCCCTGCGGTCGATCAGCGTGACGGACCAGCCGCGCTGCTGGAGGTGCAGCGCCGCGCTGACGCCGATCATGCCGCCGCCGAGGACGATCGCGCTTTGCATCGGAAGAAATTCTCCTGTCAGGCCGTCTGCGGCATGAGCTTCGGCTGGGCCGTGTTGATGGTTGCGGCGACCACGACTGATAACGCCGTCATCGCCACGAGGAAGCCGAAGGCGGCATCGAACGATCCGGTTCCGGTCACGATGAAGCCGATGGCGACGGGTGCGACGAAGCCCGCGCTCTGGCCGCCGAGATTGACCATGCCGATCCCGGATCCGATCTGGTCGTCGCGGAGCAGCTTGGTCGGAAGCGCAATCACCGAGGCCAGCACGAAGGATTTGAAGAAATAGACCACGGACTGGTAGGTGATCAGCATCGCGATCGTCTCCGCCTTGTACATGGCGTAGAGGAAGATGCCGGTCAATGCGGAGGCGCCGATCAGCAGATATTTTTCGCGCTCGGCGAAGAACGTCGTCATCACCCAGCCGCCGATCGCGGTCGCGATCGTCGCCATCACGAACGGGATCGGCGCCACGATGCCGACGGTCTTGAGGTCGAGCCCGCGCTGCTGGAGCAGATAGAGCGGCATCCAGGAATCCAGGCCCTTGTTGACGCAGCTGAGGCCGAACCACACCACCATCAGCTGCCACAGCAGCGGATTCTTCATGAGCTCGCGCATCGGCGCACGGCTCTCGGCTTTCGTCCCCGACAGGTTCGGATCGTTCGCGCCCAGGCGGCCCAGATACGGGACGAAGACGAAATAGGCGACCGCAAAGACGATGCCCGCAATGCCGATGGTGTTGAAGGCATGGCGCCAGCCCAGCCAGAGGATCAGCGGTGCCATGATCAGCGGCGCGATCATGCTGCCGGCATAGTTGGACGACAGCAGCAGCGCCGACATCTTCGGCCGGCTGTCCTTGTTGAACACCTCCGCGACGGCGCGGATGCTCGCCGGCGGGAAGCCGCCCTCGGCGATACCGAATAGGAAGCGGATCGCGATCAGCGAGGTGAGCGACCAGGCAAGGCTCGTGAACGCCGTGAACAGCGACCACATCACGATGGTGATGATCACCACATATTTCGATCCGAAGCGGTCGGAGAGCCATCCGCCCGGCACCTGCATCGCGGCGTAGCCGAGGAAGAACGCGCTGATGACGATGCCGAGATCTGCGGCCTGGAGGTTGAAGTCCTTGCCGATCTGCGCCAGCGCCAGCGAGATCGCCGCGCGGTCGACATAGGAGATGCAGTAGGCGACGTAGAGCAGGACGAATGCGATGACGCTGGTCTTCCTCGGCAATTCCGTCATCCTCGTCTCCATCGCGCCGCCAGGGCTGGTTTCGGTCGTTGCCGAGTTCAGGTCATGCCCGAGTTCTGATCATTCCCACGTTCTTCATTCCCAAATCAGGAAGCCGGGTGCAGCCGAGAGCGGCGGCGCCACGGCAAGCCGGGCCAGATCGGGCGCCGGCCGGCACAATTGCGCGTCGCCGGCGAACGCTGCTTCGAGGCTCGCGGCCACCGCGAGCACGGCGGCGTCGCCGCCACGCTGACCGACGATCTGCAGGCCGAAAGGCAGCCCGGCTTCATCGAGGCCGAGAGGAATGCTGATGGCGGGATGGCCGGGAAGCGTCACGGCATAAGCGAGCGCCAGCCAATGGAAGTAGGATTTCGTTGCTACCCCGTCGATCTCCGCGGGATGCGGCTCCGACCACGGCCGCGGACTAAGCGTGATGGTGGGGCTGATCAGCACGTCGCAGCTTTCGAAGAAGCTTTGCCAGGCGCGATAGATCCGCGTCTGCGTCGTTGCGGCGCGCGCGTGATCTTCGAGCGTGTAGCCGAGGCCTTCCTCGACATTGGCGCGGACATTGGGCCCGAGCATCTCGGGCCGCTCCTTGTAGTTCTTGCCGTGCGTCGCCAGGAACATGCCTGCACGCAGCACGGCGAAGGCGTCGTCGGCACCGGAGCAATCCGGCGTCGCCTCGCGGCACTCGCCAAAGAGCGGTGCAAGCTTGCTCACGCGATGGCGGAACACGCGCCGGATCGCCTGCTCTGTCGGGGCGAAGCCGAAGTCTTCGGTGAAGGCGAGGCGCAGCCTGCCGAGTTCTGCGGGGCGCGGTACGGCCCAGCGTTCGGCACGCGCGCGCACGGACTCGCCGGGCAGCGTATAGGCGAGCGGATCGCGGGTATCGTCGCTCGCCATCACCGACAGCATCAGCGCGGTGTCGGTGACATTGCGCGCCATCGGCCCGTCGGTCGACAAATTGGACCAGCCGAACACGCGCTTCTCGCTGGCGACGAGGCCGAAGGACGGGCGCATGCCGACAATGCCGGCGAAGCCGGCCGGATTGCGCAAGGAGCCGCCGGTGTCCGAGCCCGAGGCGAGCGGAGCCATGCCGCAGGCGAGCGCCACCGCCGAGCCGCCGGAGGAGCCGGCTGCCGAGCGCATCGGATCGAACGGATTGCCGGTCGCCCCGAACACGGGGTTGCGGGTGTTGCCGCCGGCCGCCCATTCCGGTGTGTTGGTCTTGCCGAAGATGATGGCGCCAGCCGCGCGCAGCCGTGCCACCGAGCCCTGGTCAGCGAGTGGGACGTTGTCCCTCAGCAACGGACTGCCATAGGTGGTGCGCAGTCGAGCGGTGTCCTGGGTGTCCTTGATGAGAACGGGGAGCCCGTGGAGGGCGCCATGATCCTCACCGCGCAGGATGGCGGCCTCGGCTTCCTTGGCAGCGGCGCGAGCGCCAGGCTCGTCCAGTGTCACGACGGCATTGACAGCGGGATTGACGGTGGCGATCCGCGACAGGCACGACTCCAGCAGCTCGACGGGCGAGATGTCCCGGGCGGACAGGCGGCGGCGCAGCTCAACGGCGCTGGAATCGCAAAGGTCGGACAATGCCAATCCCTTTCAAAATTTGAAAACGATTTAGCATATCGGAAAGTGGAGGCCGCGCACCAATATTCGTCAGAACCGGCCATTTCATGCACAAATGCTGGTTTACCTGCCCAAACGACGGCCAGATGCGGAACCCAGGGCCGGCTTCAGTCGAAAAGATTAGGTGGATCGATCAAACAATTTTTCGGCCGCCGTGATAGCCTTGCTGGATGAGCGAGATCGTGACGACGCCGGAGGGCGCCAACTCCCAGCTGGGCCAATGCCTCAAGGCAGCCCGCCAGGCGCGGGGGCTGACGCTCAAGCAGGTGGCGGAGCGGACCGGCATGGCGCTGTCGACCCTGTCCAAGGTCGAGAACGGTCTGATGTCGCTGACCTACGACAAGCTGCTCCAGCTCACCTCCGGCTTGAAGATGGAGATCGCCGAGCTGTTCAATCCGGTGCCCCCGCGTCCCGAGCAGAGCAGACCGGTCACGGCGCGACGGAGCATCAGCCGTGCCGGGCAGGGGCAGGTGATCACGACTGGATTCTACACCTACACCTATCAATGCACCGATCTGATCGGCAAACGCATGGTGCCGATCCTGGCCGAAGTCAGGGCGCGCTCGTTGGAGGAGTTCGGTCCGCTGCTGCGCCACGCCGGCGAGGAATATTTCGTGGTGACGAGCGGACGCGTTGCCGTCCACACCGAGTTCTACGCGCCGGAGATCCTGGGCGAGGGCGACGGCATTTATCTCGACAGCACCATGGGCCACGCCTACCTCAACGCCGGCGAAGGGCCTGCTGCGACAGGCGTCTGCCTTTGCACCAGCGAAGCGCCTGACCTCTACGATCAGCTCCGCCGGATCGCATCGCGCGACGTGGCGCCGATCGAAGGCGATCCACCGTCGCTCTGAACAGCAAAGAGAGCGTGGAACGAAAAACGCCCGGCCGAAGCCGGGCGTTTTTGATTGGGGCTCGTCTATTCGCCGCCGCCGAAGCGGCGCGACCACCAGCCGGCGCGACGCGGTGCGGCCGAGGTTTCGCTTGCCGCTGCGGGCGCGGGCTCCGGAGCCGGTGCGGGCGGGGCAACCGGCTCGGCCGCCTGCGTGACCGGTGCCGGTTCACTCTGGCTGCTCGACAGGAAGCTCACCTTTTCGCGAACCGTCGAACGGCGTCGTGCGGCCTTGTCGTCGGCGTGCTCTTCGTCCGCGGCAGCAGGAGCCGGCTCAGGCCTGGCCGTTGCCTCAATCCGTGCTTCGGCCCGCGGCTCAGGCTGGGTGACCTGAGGTTCCGACGTGTGCTCGGCCTGCGCGATCGAGGGCGCAGCCTCGCCGCTAAAACCGTCGAAATCGGCGACTGCATCGGTCGCTTCCGACGGCGCGTTGGCGGCGAGCTCGTCGCCGATGGAGCCGGCGAGACCTTCCTCGCCAGGACCACGACGCCGACGTCCGCCACGGCGACCACGCCGGCGACGGCGATCGGCGCTGCCCTGCTGTTCGCCACGGGCTGCCTGTTCCTCGCTTTCCTCGCCATCCGGCTCGGCCTCGGCATCCTCTTCGGTTTCGCCGGCCGCCATGGCCGTCTCGGCAAGAGCGGGAGCGCCATCCTCGCGCGTCTCCTCGTCGCGCGGGCCACCGCGACCGCGGCGGCGACGGCGACGCTTGCGGCGCTGGCCGTCCTGCTCGGTAGCGGCGTCGCCTGCGGTCTGCTCCTCGGCGAGACCTTCGGTCTCTTCGGTCTCGACCTCGGATTCGGTCTCCGGATCGAACTCCTCGTCGTCATAGGCCTCTTCGACCAGGGGCGGCGGGCTTGCGGCCGCCTGCGCCGCCAGCAGAGCCTTGGCGGCTTCCAGCGTATGCACCTGCTCGCCGCGGTCGATGACATAGGCCTGCGGCCCGTTGACGCTCGGGTCGGCGATGACCGACAACGTGACCTTGAAGCCGTTCTCGAGGTCGCGCAGATGGCCGCGCTTGTGGTTCAGCACATAGAGCGCGACGTCGGTGCGGGTGCGGACCACGAGGTTGTGGGTCGCGCCCTTCATCAGGATCTCTTCGAGGCCGCGCAGCAATTGGAGCGCAACCGAGGACACCGAGCGCACATGGCCGGTGCCACCGCAATGCGTGCAGGGATCGGTCGAGGACTCCAACACGCTGGCGCGGATGCGCTGGCGTGACATTTCGAGCAGGCCGAAATGCGAGATGCGTCCGACCTGGATCCGCGCGCGGTCCTGCCGGAGGCAATCGGACAGCTTGCGTTCGACCGCGCGGTTGTTGCGCTTCTCGTCCATGTCGATGAAGTCGATGACGATCAGGCCGGCGAGGTCGCGCAACCGAAGCTGACGCGCGACCTCCTCGGAGGCTTCGAGATTGGTCTTGAGCGCGGTGTCCTCGATATGATGCTCGCGCGTCGAACGACCGGAGTTGACGTCGATCGAGACCAGCGCTTCGGTCTGGTTGATGACGATGTAGCCGCCGGAGCGCAGTTGCACGGTCGGCGAGAACATCGCATCCAGCTGGCTTTCGACGCCCATGCGCGAGAACAGCGGCTGGCCGTCACGATACTGCTTCACCGCGCTCACATTGGCGGGCATCAGCATCTTCATGAAGTCGCGCGCTTCACGGTAACCGGATTCACCGGCAACCGAGATCTCGTCGATCTCCTTGTTGTAGAGGTCGCGCAGCGAGCGCTTGATCAGCGAGCCTTCCTCGTAGACGAGGGTCGGGGCCTGTGACTTCAGCGTCATGTCGCGCACCGTCTCCCACATCCGGATCAGGTACTCGAAATCGCGCTTGATCTCGGGCTTGGTGCGGGCGGCGCCAGCCGTGCGCAGAATGATCCCCATGCCCTCGGGCACGTCGAGATCCTGCACCACTTCCTTCAGGCGCGAACGGTCCTGCGCGCTCGTGATCTTGCGGCTGATGCCACCGCCGCGCGCGGTGTTCGGCATCAAGACGGCATAGCGGCCGGCGAGCGAGAGGTAGGTCGTCAGCGCCGCGCCCTTGTTGCCGCGCTCTTCCTTGACGACCTGCACCAGCATCACCTGGCGGCGCTTGATGACTTCCTGGATCTTGTACTGGCGGCGGGGACGGAAGGTGCGCTCCGGCACTTCTTCCAGCACATCGTCGCCGCCGACGGATTCAACGACGTCCTCTTCGGCTTCCTCGTCGTCCTCGTCTTCGTCGTCATCCTCGGCCGTCGCTTCGGATTCGTGATGCGGAGCCTGCGTGCTCTCGCCGGGGGCGTACACGGCGTCGGCAGGCTCAGTAGCCGACGTCACGGCCTCGGCAAGATCGTCGGCGTGGGCGTCGGAGGCAACCTCCTGCGGCTCGGCAACGGCTTCGGTGGCGACCGCGGGCTCGGCGCCGATCGCTGCGACAGGCGCCGGTGTCTCGTCGGCATGATCATGGTCGTGATGGTCGTGCTCGCCATGATGATCGTGCTCGTGGCCGTGGTGATCATGGGCGTGATGATCGTCACCATGGGCATGATGATGGTCGTCGTGGTCATGCCCTTCGTGGTCATGTGCCTCGTGGTCGTGATGATCGTGGCCTTCGTGCTCGCCGTGATGCTCTGCGCCGGCGTGCAGGTGCTCGCCCTCGTGCGAAGCGCCTTCGGGCAGGGCCTCGCCCTGGACCTGCCGGGCCGCGGGATCGCTGCCTTCGACGACGTCGCTGCGGACGCGCTCGCCATGGCTACGGCGGCGGGAATTGCGGTGGCGGGAGCGGCGGCGGCCCTGGGAGCGGTTCTCGCTCTCTTCCTCGGCCTCGCGATGGGCCTGCTCCTCGGCTTCGATCAGCGCCTGCCGATCGGCAACCGGGATCTGGTAGTAGTCGGGATGGATTTCGCTGAAGGCGAGGAAGCCGTGGCGGTTGCCGCCATATTCGACGAAAGCGGCCTGGAGCGAGGGTTCGACCCTTGTGACCTTGGCGAGGTAGATATTCCCGCGCAGTTGCTTGCGTTGCGCGGTCTCGAAATCAAACTCTTCGACGCGATTGCCGCGGACCACGACGACCCGGGTCTCTTCCGGGTGGGTGGCATCGATCAACATCTTGTTGGGCATGTCTTAACTCTTGGCGGCGGCGGGCGCGATTCACCGTGGGCGCCATCAGCGCTGCCGGGTGACGCGACGGTCCACCTGATTCGGGGGTGAGGGGAAGGCCGAAACGCCGTCTCTCGCGCCTTGCCGAACCGGACGCCGGAGGACCAAAGTGGCGCGCGGAATTTTCACTCCGCAGCGTCGCGAATGGTCCTTCAGAATTGGTCGGCACAGTCTGGCGCATCAAGCGTCGGCCCGTATGAAACATTGGGCGGCGGGGCCGCCCCTCAATCAGTTGCTGTTGGCCAGGCATGGCGCGAGCGCGCTCGCCTTGGGTATTACGAACCGCTCCCTTGGGATTAAGGGATCGGGTAACGGGTTGCGCCGCTGTCAGAACCGTCCCGGAAACGTGGTGGTAACCGGGAACCGTCCGCCGCCGGGGCTTGCCCCGCTCCACCTTGCTGCCGCGCACCGCGCTGGACTTAGAGGGGAACGGAAAAACGCTGGAATTCCCAAACCTTGAGAGTTCCGGCGCTGCACCGGGAGGCTGAATGCGACACAACCGGAAATATCGGCCGTCAGCACTCCGTACATACGTGGATTGGGCCATCCGTGCAAGGAGCGTCGCACGGCGGTCACAGTCAGCGAGTTTCGCGTGTCCGTCATTAAGGATCGTTTAACCCTGTGGTTCTATTGCGTTAAAGAGGCTGCTCGGAGGCACGGAATCGGTGGCGAGCCGCGCAAATCAAAGGATCTTGCTGGGATGCGTGCTGCTCTGCGCGGCGGCATTGCCCTGTGCTGATTCCTCGCGCCTGAAGGCTGCGGAAGGTCAGCCTCAACCCGCTGTTGCATCAGCGAATTTCCCGACGGCCTCGGCCGCCCGGCTGGCCGGTGACGGCAGGCAAACCCGCTTTGTCCTCGACATCGACCAGACCGTTAGCTTCCGCGCCGTCACCTTGGCCGACCCGTATCGGGTGGTGGTCGACGTTCCCCAGGTCAATTTTCAACTTCCCGCCGGCACCGGGTCCGGCGGACGCGGACTGGTCAAGGCCTTCCGCTATGGGCTGGTGATGCCCGGCGGCTCCCGAATCGTGTTCGACCTGACGGGCCCGGCCAAGATCGCCAATTCCTACGTGGTGGAGGCTGCCAACGGTCAGCCCGCGCGACTGGTGCTCGAACTGGAGGAGGTCGAGCGCACCGCCTTCGTACCGTCGCTGGCTCCGGAGAACCGTCCTGAGCTGCGGCCGGCAATTGCCGATCCGCCGCCCGCGACGGTTCCCGCTGCGCACCCCGAAGCCGGGCAGAAGGCCGATGGCCGCGCGGTGGTCGTCATCGATCCCGGCCATGGCGGCATCGACAACGGCACCCAGTCGAGCGGCGAGAGCGAGAAGAATCTGGTGCTGGCCTTTGGCCTGGCTCTGCGCGAACGGCTGGAAAAGACCGGCAAATATCGCGTGGTGATGACACGCGAGGACGACACCTTCATCCCGCTCAACGACCGGGTCAAAGTCGCCCGCAGCCTCAAGGCGGCGTTGTTCGTCTCGATCCATGCCGACGCGCTGCCGCGCGCCGAGGGCGATGCGCAGGGCGCGACCATCTACACGTTGTCCGACAAGGCCTCCGACGCCGAGGCGCAGCGGCTGGCGGACGCGGAAAACCGGGCGGACGCCATCGCCGGCTTCAACCTCGCGGAGGAGCCGACCGATGTCGCCGACATCCTGATCGATCTCACCCAGCGGGAAACCCGCACCTTTTCAAGTCGTTTTGCCCACCTGTTGATGGGCGAAATGAAGTCGACCGTGCGGATGCACAAGCATCCCCTGAAATCGGCCGGCTTCCGGGTGCTGAAGGCGCCCGACGTGCCGTCGGTCCTGGTCGAGATCGGCTATGTCTCCAACAAGGGCGACCTCGAGCATCTGGTCTCGGAAGGATGGCGTTCGCGTGCCGTGGGCTCGATGGCACAGGCGATCGACGGGTTTTTGGCCAAGCGGATGGCCACGGCCGGATCGTCAAATTGACGACCGGAGGATCGTCGAATTGAGAAGGGATTTTCCGTCCCGCCGCAAAAGCCCTAGTTTGGCCACAGCGGGCGCTTTATAAAAACGCCGCAGGGGGGTCCGGAATCGGCGAGAATCCCGCTCGGCAAGCGTCTTGGGTCCGGCACCGATAGTATTGAGTAAGGCCGGTGAATTCGCGATGGTTTGGCGCCTGTTTCGGGCGCCAGGGCTGATCTTTGGGCTGATCCAGAGTTTGAACGGATAAACAGATAATGCGCTTGCTGGTGCGGTTCATGGGCTTCCTGTTCGCCGCGGGAACGGTGTTGTTCCTTGTCGGGGTCGGTGCCGTCGCAGGCCTGATCTGGCATTTCTCCAAGGACTTGCCGGACTACTCTCAGCTTCAGGATTACGAGCCGCCGGTGATGACCCGCGTGCACGCGACCGACGGCTCGCTGCTCGGCGAATACGCCAAGGAGCGGCGGCTTTACCTGCCGATCCAGGCGGTGCCGAAACTCGTGATCAACGCCTTCCTCGCGGCCGAGGACAAGAATTTCTACGAGCATGGCGGCATCGACTACACCGGCATGGCGCGCGCCGGCGTGGTCTACATCCAGAACTACGGCTCCAACCGCCGGCCGCAGGGCGCTTCGACGATCACCCAGCAGGTCGCCAAGAACTTCCTTCTGACCAATGAGGTCTCCTTCGCGCGCAAGATCAAGGAAGCCTTGCTGGCCATGCGGATCGAGAAGACCTACTCGAAGGACAAGATCCTCGAGCTGTATCTGAATGAAATCTATCTGGGTCTCGGCGCCTACGGAATCGCCGCTGCGTCGCTGGTTTATTTCGACAAGTCGGTGAACGAGCTGACGGTGGCGGAAGCGTCCTATCTCGCGGCGCTGCCGAAGATGCCTGCGACGCTGCATCCCGTCCGCAACCGCGACCGCGCCATCGAGCGCCGTAACTACGTGATCGATCGTCTCGTTGAGAACGGCTGGGTCAAGCAGGCCGACGCCGACAAGGCGCGCAAGGAGCCGCTGGTCGTTACCAGCCGCTCCAATGGCGCCCACACCTTCGCCGGCGAATATTTCGCCGAGGAAGTGCGCCGCGACATCTTCGAGCGCTATGGCGAGAAGAAACTTTACGAGGGCGGCCTCTCGGTCCGCACTACGCTCGATCCCAAGATTCAGGTCATGGCGCGCAAGACCATGGTCGCCGGTCTCGTCAACTATGACGAGCAGCAGGGCTATCGCGGCGCCATCAGCAAGCTCGACATTTCGGGCGACTGGGGCGTGAAGCTCGCCGAGATCAAGTCTCTGTCCGATATCTCGCCATGGCGCATGGCCGTGGTGCTGGAGACCAGCGATCAGTCGGCGCGCATCGGCTTCCAGCCGAGCCGCGAGCTCGGCGGCGCCATCAGCAAGCAGCGCGAGACCGGCCTCATCACGCTCGACGGCATCAAATGGGCAAGAGCGGCCTCCGGGGCTGCGAAGGGTAGGGCGGCAAGCGCAGTGTCGCAGGTGCTCCAGCCCGGCGACGTGATCTACGCCGATCCGCTGTACAAGGACGCCCAGCCCGTCGAAGGTCAGTACCGGCTGCGCCAGATTCCCGAAGTGTCCGGCGCGATGGTGGTGATGGACCCCTGGACCGGCCGCGTGCTGGCGATGGTCGGCGGCTTCTCGTTCGACCAGAGCCAGTTCAACCGCGCCACGCAGGCCTATCGGCAACCCGGTTCGTCGTTCAAGCCGATCGTCTATTCGGCCGCGCTCGACAACGGCTATACGCCTTCGACTGTCGTGCTCGACGCCCCGATCGAAATCGACCAGGGCCAGGGCGCGGGCGTGTGGCGGCCTGAAAACTTCTCCTCGGGCAAGTTCCAGGGGCCGGTGACGCTGCGCAACGCGCTGCGGCAGTCGCTCAACACGGTGACGGTGCGCCTCGCCCAGGACATCGGCATGCCCCTGATCGGCGAATATGCCCGCCGCTTTGGCGTCTATGACGAACTGCCGAACTATCTGTCCTACGCGCTCGGCGCCGGCGAGACCACGGCGATGCGCATGGTCACGGCCTATTCGATGCTCGCCAATGGCGGCCGCCGCGTGAAGCCGACCTTGATCGACCGCATCCAGGATCGCTACGGCCACACCATCTTCAAGCACGACCAGCGCGAATGCCGCGGCTGCGACGCGCCGGGTGGTTGGAAGAACCAGAACGAGCCGCAGCTGATTGACCGCCGCGAGCAGGTGCTGGATTCCATGACCGCCTATCAGATCACCGAGCTGATGGAAGGCGTGGTCCAGGCCGGTACCGCGACCGTGGTCAAGCAGGTCGGCAAGCCGATCGCCGGCAAGACCGGCACCACCAACGAGGCCAAGGACGCCTGGTTCGTCGGTTTCTCGCCCGACGTCGCCGTCGCCATCTACATGGGCTACGACAAGCCGCGTCCGCTCGGCAAGGGTAACGCCGCGACCGGCGGTCATCTCGCAGCTCCCATCGCACGCGACTTCCTCCAGCTCGCGCTCGCCGACAAGCCCGCGGTCCCGTTCAAGGTGCCGGCCGGCATCAAGCTGGTGCGCGTCGTTGCCAAGACCGGCATGCGTGCCGGTCCGGGCGAGACCGGCGGAACCATCCTCGAAGCCTTCAAGCCGGGCACGGCGCCGCCGGATAATTATTCGGTCATCGGCGTTGCCGATGCCGACGGCCGGATGCCGGCGTCGCAGCAGCAGCAGCCGGATTCCGGTTTCTTCATGCGGCCGGGCACTGGCGGGCTGTACTAAGGCTTAGGACAAGACAGACGTTCGTCGCCGCGGCGGTTGCGCTTTTCAGCCGCCGCCGCTACATCCCGTTGTCATTAGACGCGGAACAATTCCGCGAGACCAGAGAACCACATGCGCGCCGAAATCGAACGGTTGGTAGAAGAGATCAAGCAGTCGGTCGGGCTGCTGAGGAGGCATCTTTGACGTCGAGAAATCGACGGCGCGCCTCGCTGAGCTGAACAAGCTCGCAGAAGATCCCAACCTCTGGAACGATCCCCAGAAAGCCCAGAAATTGATGCAGGAGCGCACCTCGCTTGAGGACTCGCTCTCCGGCATCGGTAAGGTCGAGCAGGAGCTCGAAGACGACATCGGCATGATCGAGCTCGGCGAAGCCGAGGGCGATGAGGGCGTCGTCAAGGAAGCCGAAGCCGCACTGAAGAGCCTCAAGAAGGAAGTCGCCCGGCGCGAGCTCGAGGCGCTGCTGTCGGGAGAGGCCGACGGTTTCGATTCCTATCTCGAAGTGCATGCCGGCGCCGGTGGCACCGAGAGCCAGGACTGGGCGCAGATGCTGCTTCGCATGTACTCGCGCTGGGCCGAAACCCACGGCTTCAAGGTCGAGGTGCTGGAAGAGTCCGAGGGCGAAGAGGCCGGCATCAAGTCCGCGACGATCCAGGTCTCCGGCCACAATGCCTATGGCTGGCTCAAGACCGAGGCGGGCGTGCACCGCCTGGTGCGGATCTCGCCATTCGATTCCAACGCGCGGCGGCACACCTCGTTCTCGTCCGTCGCTGTGTTTCCGGTGATCGACGACACCATCAAGATCGACATCAAGGAATCCGACGTCCGCGTCGACACCATGCGCTCAGGCGGCGCCGGCGGCCAGCACGTCAACAAGACCGAGTCCGCGGTGCGGCTGACGCATATCCCGACCGGCGTCGCCGTGGTCTGCCAGGCCGGCCGCTCGCAGCACAAGAACAAGGCGCAGGCCTGGGACATGCTGCGCGCACGGCTTTATCAGATCGAGCTGAAGCGGCGTGAAGAGAAGGCCGCCGCCGACCAGGCCGCCAAGACCGACATCGGCTGGGGCCACCAGATCCGCTCCTACGTGCTCCAGCCCTACCAGATGGTGAAGGATCTGCGCACCGGTGTGCAGACCTCCGATACATCAGGCGTTCTCGGTGGCGATCTCGACGACTTCATGGCCGCGACCCTGGCGCAGCGCGCCTTCGGCACTCCCGGCGCCGACATCGAGGACGTCGACTGATGGCCCGGATCGCCTTCATCGGGCTTGGGCGGATGGGCCATGGCATGGCCGGCCGCTATCTCGATGCCGGCTTCACGGTGACGGTTTGGAATCGTAGCAAAACAAAAGCGGAAGACCTGATCGCGCGCGGCGCGCTGTGGGCGACCTCGCCTGAGGACGCGGCGATCGACGCCGACGCGGTCGTGACGATGGTCGCCGATGACGAGGCCTCGCGCGCGGTCTGGCTCGGGCCCGAGGGCGCAGCCAAGACGGCGAAATCAGGCACCATCGCGATCGAATGCTCCACCGTTTCCTATGACCACGCCCGCGAGATGGGCCGCGAAATGAATGCGCGCGGGCTAATCTATATCGATTGCCCCGTGACGGGATTGCCGGATGCGGCAGCGAGCGGAAAGCTGACGCTGCTCGTTGGTGCCGATCCCGCCGATCTCGAACGCGCGCGGCCCTATCTGACACCGATCGGCTCGACCATCCGCCATTTCGGCGCGGTCGGTGCCGGCACCGTCTACAAGCTGATCAATAATCTGATGGGCGCGATCCAGATCGCCGGCCTCGCCGAGGGACTCGCCATCGCCGAGCAGGCCGGGCTCGACATGAATCTGGTGCTGGAATCAATTCAGGCGGGCGTCGCCGCAAGCCCGCAGGTGCAGCGCCACTCCAAGCGCATGGTCGCCCGCGATTTTTCCGGCGCAACGTTCACGGCGGCGCTGCGGCACAAGGATGCCGCCTACGCAGTGAAGCTCGCCGAGAGCCTGCTGGCCGACAAGCCGCTGGTCGCGCGCGCCGCCGTCGAGGCCTACGCGCAGGCGAAGGCTGCGATGCCTGACGACGATGAAGGCAAGATGATCGAGCTGGTGTCGCGGCCGAAGAAGCCGTCCTAGCGGATCACATCGACATGGGGCAGCGTCGTTTGCCTCGTTCGCACGTTGGTCTTGTAAACGGATGCGTCATCGGAAATCGGGTGGCGCTGTTCGCAGGATCGTCCTAGGCGGCTGTCTCGCCTAGCGACATGAGACGCCATGCCCCTGAATCGCAGCCGGATCGACGCGCGCGACTGGTCGCTGCTCGCTGTGCTCTCGGTGCTCTGGGGCGGGTCGTTCTTCTTCAACGGCGCGGCGCTGCGGGAATTGCCGCCGCTCACGCTGGTGCTTTTGCGCGTTGCACTTGGCGCGGCCATTCTACTGCCGCTGCTCCGTATCCAGGGCATTGGCTTTCCCAAGCGCATCGCCGGCTGGAAACCGTTCGTCGCGATTGGGCTCCTCAACAACGTCATCCCGTTCTCGCTGATCGTGGTCGGCCAGACCTTCATTCCAAGCGGGCTGGCGTCGATCCTGAATGCCACCACGCCGCTGTTCACGGTGATCGTGATGGCGGCGGCAGGCGAAGAGGCCTTACGGCTGCGTCGCGTCGCCGGCGTGGCACTGGGCCTCGCCGGCGTGATCATCCTGCGCGGATGGGGCGCTGAAACACGGGCGGGGCAGGGGCTCGGTATTCTGCTCTGCCTCGGCGGCGCCTTCAGCTATGGCTTTGCGGCGCTGGCAGCGCGCCGGTTGTTGAAGGACTCCCCGCCGCTGGTGACGGCAGCCTATCAACTGATGGCTTCCACGGTGATGATGGTGATCGTCGCGGGCGCAGCGGAGCAGCCGTGGCGTCTGCCGATGCCGGGCATGACGACGTGGCTTGCAGTGCTTGGCCTTGCCGGCCTGTCGACGGCGCTCGCCTATATCGTCTTCTTCCAGATCCTGCGGCGGTCGGGTGCGATCAACGTGATGCTGGTGACGCTGCTCATTCCCGTCACCGCCGTTCTTCTGGGATGGCTGGTGCTGGGCGAACCGATCTCGATGCGAGAGATCGCGGGCGCGATCGTGATCGGCAGCGCGTTGCTGGTGATCGATGGGCGCGTTCTGGACCTGCTTCGGCGCGGCACATAGTTCCAGAGTCGTCGTTTCACCTCACGGAAAATCGCGGCGCTTGCCAGCCGCCGCTCCCCTTGCGACACTCTCGGTAAAACAAGACTACAAAACAGGGGAGAGAACGATGCCGGGTCGTCGCGAAAGCCTTGCTGCCCTCGCCATTCTTGTTGCCGGAGTGCTCGTCACGACACCGGCCCTGGCGCAGAAGAAATACGATCCCGGCGCCACCGACACCGAAATCAAGCTCGGCAACATCATGCCCTATAGCGGGCCGGCGTCGTCCTATGGCGTGATCGGCAAGACCGAGGCTGCGTTCTTCAGGATGATCAACGACCAGGGCGGCATCAACGGGCGCAAGATCAATTTCATCAGCTATGACGACGCTTATTCACCGCCGAAGGCGATCGAGCAGGCGCGCAAGCTGGTCGAGAGCGACGAGGTGTTGCTGATCTTCCAGCCGCTCGGCACGCCCTCGAATTCCGCGATCATGAAGTACATGAACGCCAAGAAGGTACCGCAGCTCTTCGTCGCCTCCGGCGGCACCAAGTTCGGCGACTCCAAGAATTTCCCATGGACCATGGGATTCCAGCCGAACTACCAGAGCGAGGGGCGGATCTACGCAAAATATATCCGTAACAATTTTCCAAACAGCAAGATCGCGGTGTTCTGGCAGAACGACGACGCCGGCAAGGACCAGTTCAAGGGCCTGAAGGATGGGCTCGGCGACAAGGCCAATATGATCATCGCCGACAAATCCTATGAGGTCAGCGATCCCTCGATCGACTCGCAGATCGTTGCGCTTCACGATTCCGGTGCCGACATCTTCTTCTCCTGGGCTGCGCCAAAGGGATCGGCACAGGCGATCCGGAAGGTCGGCGAGCTCGGCTGGAAGCCAAAATTCTTCCTCGCCAATACGGCTACGTCGATCGCCTCGGTGCTCAAGCCCGCCGGACTCGACTATTCCAAGGACATCATCTCGACCGCATATTTGAAGGATCCGACCGACCCGACCTGGGACAAGGACCCAGCGGTCATCGCGTGGCGTACCTTTATGGACAAGTACTATCCCGAAGGGGACAAGACCAACGCCAACAACCTTTATGGCTACGTTCAGGCGGAGGCGATGGCGCAGGTGCTGAAGCAGTGCGGCGATAATCTCACGCGTGACAACGTGATGAAGCAGGCCTCGAACCTGAAGGATTTCCACACCGACCTGATGCTGCCCGGCATCATGGTCAACACCTCGGCCGACGATTATTTCCCGATCGAGCAGATGCAGCTGATGCGCTTCAACGGGCAGGCCTGGGAGCTGTTCGGCGACGTCATCACCGGAGAGGTCGGCCACGAGCGCGGCCAGTAGAATGCGAGAAGCGCAGGCCTAGCCCGCGCTGAGCCGCACGCCGGCGCGCAGGAATTTCTGCGGATCGACCGCTTCGCCGTCGATCCGGGTTTCGTAGTGTAGATGCGGGCCGGTGGAACGGCCGGTCGAACCGACGAGACCAACGACCTGGCCGATTCTCACGATCTCGCCGACCCTGACGTTGATCTCGGAGAGATGGCCGTAGCGAGTCGCAAGGCCATTGCCGTGATCGACCTCGATCATGCGGCCGTAGCCGCCGGACCAGCCGGCCGAGACGACCTTGCCGTTGGCGGTGACGCGAACGGGATCGCCGCTCGCGGCGCGGAAGTCGAGCCCGGTGTGCATCGCGGGCCGGCCGAGGAACGGATCGCTGCGCACGCCGAAGCCGGAGGTGAATTCGACTTCGCCGATGACGGGCTTGCGATAGGGCACGAGTGCGAGGGTGCGATTGAGCCGGTCCATCTCGGCGCGGGTGCTGTTGATGCGATAGAGCTGCTTCTCGAACGGCCCCGAACTGGCGGTGAGTTTTACGGGTACGAAAGGCCCGCCCATCGCCGTGCGCGGCACGGCGGCTTCGAGATTTGCGAGGTTCAGGCCGAGATCGCTGACGACGCCGCGCATCCGGCGCATGCGTGAGTCCATGCCTTCCTCGACGGCGTTGAGCGCCGCCATCTGGCGACGCTCGACCTGGTCAAGCGAGGTCGTGAGCCGAACGACGACGTTGTCGAACCCTTGATTCTTGGCGAATTGATTGACGGGCGGAGCTGCGAGGGTCGGCGCGCGCGATTCGAGCCGCGCTTCGCGATCCGGCGGCGCCACGAAGATCACGGTGTCGCTGATCGGCGAGGGTTTTGGCGTGCCCTGCGTCGTCTGGCTGGCGTCGCCACGCTGCGGGGTGGAGCGGGGAATCGATCCGGTCACGTCCGGCATGGACCCGAGCGCCGTGGCACGGGACTCCAGCGCCGTCTGGCGCTTCATGATCTGGTCGAGCTTCTGGTCGAACTGCTCCTGGTCGAGCAGTTGCCGGCTGGTGGTGCGGTCGACCTTGGCGCGCAGCTCGGCGATGCGGTCCTCATAGGCGTATTGCATCTCGGCCTGCCGGGCGATCAGCCGGGTGAGGACGTCGTCGCGGAAGGCGAAATAGGTCGCGGTTGCGGCCGACCAGAGCCCGAGCAACACGACGGTGCCGACCACGATCCAGAACACCACAGGTCCCAGGCGAACCTGCTTGCCGTGATGCACGATGGTGTAGGCGTCGTCGGTATCCGGAAGGGGAAGCGCTGTTGCCACAGCGGCGGCACGGCGATGAAAGGCTCGTCCGTGGTCGTGGGGGTGATGTTGGGGGTACTGCGAGAATTGGGCAGAACTTTTCGACATCGGCACTCCCGCGCCGGTCGGATGAGTCCGTACGGCCTAATTGCCGCGGCAATCTGGGCCAGTCATGGTTAATTTTCCGGAAACGGAACCGCTTGAATTTAAAGGATTGGTTAAAGGCTTCTTGCGGCCTCCAGCACCTCGTCGGCGTGGCCGTCGACCCGGACATTGCGCCAGATCCGGGCGATCTTGCCGTCGGCGCCAAGCAGCATCGTGGTACGAAGAACTCCCAGGAAGCTCTTGCCATACATGGACTTTTCGCCCCAGACGCCGTACGCTTCCAGCATCTCGTGTGTCTCGTCCGAGATGAGGGGCACTCCGAGACCATGCTTGTCGCGGAACTTGTCCTGAGCCTTGACTGGATCAGCGGAGATACCGAGCACGGCGGTGCCAGCCGTGGCGAAGGCGCCGGTCAGCCGGGTGAAATCGATGGCCTCCCTGGTGCAGCCCGGCGTGTCGGCGCGGGGGTAGAAGAACAGGACCAGCTTCTGGCCGGTATAATCCGACAGCGCGACGACACCGCCACCGTCGCGGGGCAGGCGGAAGGCGGGAGCCTTCTGACCCTCGACCAAGCCGGCCTTCGCCGCCGTTTTGGGGGCGGATGCCGATTTGGAAGAATTTAACCGTTTCGATGCGGCCTTATGCGATGCTGTCTTTGCTATGGTCCCAGTTGATTTGCTCGCCGGTGTCCGCTGTGTTTTCGCGGACTTGGTTTGAGTCGCAGCCCGCGCTTTCACGGGCGTCTTTTTAGCCGTCGGACTGCCGGAGGGCGTTTTGGACGATTTCTTTCGGGATTTCTTGGACATACGCCTTCCTTTCGTCGCTTTCGGCGGGTCAACCAAAGCGGTATTGCAGCCCTCTTCCGGTCTACCGGAATCGTGCCCTCGGCTGGGCGAGTCTGACGACGCCGGAGTCTGGTTACAAGGAATTCCACGCACCACCCCACTGCTCGTTGAACGCGCTCCCGGGGCGACATGACGAACAGAAGGAATATTCGAGGTATGGCGGCAATGCCGGCGCGGGAAGCTTCGCTTCCCGTCGACGGCTGCGGCCCCGGCGGCGCTCAATCCCACGACGGGCGCCTGTATCGAGAGGCAATGGCAAGGAATACGTCGCCCCAGGATTACAATCGGGATTTGGATCGGCGCGGCAGCCAACCAGAGCAGCAGCAATGGGACGACGCCGATTGGGATCCGGATCAGGAAGCGGCGGCGGGCTATCGGGCACGCCGGCTGTTGTCGCGTTCCAATTCGGGCTTCCATCGGTTCGCTGACGGGTTTGGGCCGCTGCGCCGCTGGATGGGCGGCGGTCGCTGGCTGAAGCGCGTGGCCGTGGTCGTCGGTGCCCTGGTTGTCATCTTCGTCGGCTGTTTCGGCGCACTGTGGTGGCGGCTCGGTGCCGGTCCCATCAATCTCGACATTGCGACGCCGTGGCTCGCCGCCGCGATCGAGGACAATATCGGTCACGGCAACACCGTGGAGGTCGGCGGCACGCAGATCGAACGGGCCGGGCGGATCCGCATCGCCGTGCGTATCCGTGATATCGTCGTGCGCGACCACGATCACGTCATTGTCGCCACCGCACCGAAGGCCGAGGTGAAGCTGTCGGGTGCAGGCCTGCTGATGGGGCATCTGCGCGCCGAAAGCCTCAACCTCGTCGATGCCGAGCTCGCGATCCGGATCGCGCCTGACGGGACGGTCACAGTGTCGGCTGGCGACACCGCAAAGCCGCTCGCCACCGGCGTCGCCTCCAAGAAGGACGCGGGGCTGCCGCCGACTTTCCCGCGCAACGGTGTCCCACCGCCGCCATTCGCAACCGAGCCTGCGACCCCCGACACATCGCAAGTCGCGACCCAGGTCACGGCCCCGACCGGCATTCTTCAGGGCCTCGACTGGCTCGACAGTCTGAGCATGACCGGCCTCGACGGCCAGAACCTCAATGAGATCGGTCTGAAGAACGGCAATCTGATCGTCGACGATCAGCAGCGCGGCAGCAAATGGACATTCGAGAACATCACGCTCAGCCTGCGCCGACCGAGCCATGGCGGCGTCGCGCTCAGCCTCGGCGAGGAGGGCGCGCGTCCGTGGTCGTTGCGTGCCACGATCGGACCCACCGAGAACGGCGTGCGCTCGGTCGATATCCGCGCCGACAAGGTCTCGACCGCCAACATCCTGCTGGCGTTGCGGGTGAAGGACCTCACCTACACCGCCGACCTGCCGCTGACCGGCGAGCTCAAGGGCGAGCTCGGCCGCGACGGCGTGCCGACCTTCTTTCGCGGCAAGATCACGGTGGGTGCGGGCAACATCATCGACACCGATACGCCCGACTATCCGATGGCGATCGACTCGGCCGAGATCAATGTCGAGTGGGACGCCAACCGGCGGGTGCTGGTCGCTCCGTTCAAGATCCTCTCGGGCGCGAACCGCCTGACGCTGCTGGCTCATGTCGAGCCGCCCAACGGCAACGTCAATGACTGGCAGCTCGGTTTCAGCGGCGGCTCGATCCTGCTCGGCGGCATCGACAACGAGCCGCCGCTGGTCTTCAACCGTATTGCGATCGGCTTCCGCTTCGATACCGACCACAAGAGGCTGCTGTTGACGCAGGCCGATATCTCCAACGGAGAGATCGGCGTCGCCGGCACCGGTGCCATCGACTATTCGGGCGAGCCGCGGCTGACATTGGGCTTTGCGGGAACGCCGATGTCGGCCTCCGCGCTCAAGCGGATGTGGCCGACGCTTGTGGTTCCCGAGTTGCGCGAATGGGTAATCGAGCGGATCGAGCGTGGAACGCTCCAGCGCATCGAGATCGGCGTTAATTCGCCGACGAAGAATCTTCCGCGCAAGGGCCCACCCATTCCCGACGACGGCCTGTCGGTCAATATCGTGGCGAGCGGTGTCACGGTTCGTCCCGTCGATGGCCTGCCGGTGGTGCACGATGCCGATTTGAAGGCGCGCGTGACCGGGCGCACCGCGACGGTGAATATCGGGCAGGGCACTGCCGATACGCCAGCGGGCCGCAAGATCACGATTTCCGACTTCGTCTTCGAGGTGCCCGATATGGCGCCCAAGCCGTCGCCGTCGCGGACCAGGTTCCGTGTCGAAGGTCCGGTGCCTGCTGCCGCCGAAATGCTTTCCAACGATCGCCTGAGCGATCTGTCGTCGACCGTCATCGATCCCAATACGAGCAAGGGGACGTTCTCGGCGAACGTCCAGCTTGGGCTGCCAGTCAAGGGCGAGCTGACCAAAGCCGACACCACCTACAGCGTTACCGCCGATCTCAACGGTTTTGGTGCCGACAAGCTGGTGATGAACCAGAAGCTGGAGGCCAACAACCTCAAGATCGTCGCGAGCAACCAGGGCTATCAGGTCAAGGGCGACGTCAAGATCAACGGGCAGGCGGCCTCGCTCGATTATCGCAAGCCGGCCGAGGGCGATGCGGACGTCAAATTGCAGACCACGCTGGACGATGCGAGCCGCGCGCGCCTCGGGTTCGATCTGGGCCCCGCCGTCAGCGGATCGGTGCCGATCAAGCTGTCAGGCAAGATCGCCGGGGGACCCGACCAGACGACGAAGCTCGGCATCGAGGCCGACCTGACCTCGGTCAAGCTCGACAACATCCTGCCCGGCTGGGTCAAGCTGCCGGGCAGAGCGGGCAAGGCCAGCTTCAAGGTGGTGCCGACGGCGCAATCGACGCGTCTGGAGGACATCGTCATCGAAGGCGGCGGCGCCTCGATCAAGGGGGCGCTCGAGGTCGATCCGAACGGCGACCTCATGAACGCGAACTTCCCGACCTACGCGCCGTCCGACGGCGACAAGGCGTCGCTGAAGGTGGAGCGCGGCCAGGACGGCGTGATCAAGGGCACGATGCGCGGCGACGTATTCGACGGCCGCGGTTTCCTGAAATCGGCAATCTCAGGCAGTTCCAAGGACGATGCCAAGAGCAAGACGAAGAACGTCGATTTCGACATGGACGTGAAGCTCGGCGCCGTCATGGGATTCAATGGCGAGGCGATGCGCAGCGTTGAGGCCAAGATGTCGCGGCGCAATGGTGCGGTCAAAGCCTTCACGCTGAGCGGCAGGATCGGAAAAGACACGCCTGTGGCAGCCGATTTGCGCGGCGGCCGCGCCCAGGGCAACCGCGAGGTGATCTATCTCCAGACCAGCGATGCCGGCAACTTCCTGCGCTTCACAGACACCACCAACAAGGTCTTCGGCGGCCAGATGGTGGTAGCCATGGAGCCGCCGACGTCAGAGCCTACGACGCGGGAAGGCCTGATCAACGTGCGCGACTTCTCGGTCAAGGGCATGGATCAACTCGATCGCGTCGCGGCGGGCGCTCCCAACGGCGCGCAGAGCGGCGTGGCCTTCACGGCGTTGCGCGCGGAGTTCACGCGGCAGAACGGCGCGCTCACGATCCGGGATGGCGTGGTCAAGGGCCCGATGATCGGCGCCACCATCGAGGGCTCAATCGACTTTCCCGGCAATCAGGTCTGCATGAGCGGCACCTTCGTGCCGATGTATGGCGTCAACAACATCTTCGGCCAGATCCCGTTGTTCGGCATCTTCCTCGGCGGCGGCAACAATGAAGGATTGATCGGCGTGACCTACGAGGTCGTCGGCACGCCGGCCGCACCCGTGATGCGCGTCAATCCGATTTCGGCGATGGCGCCCGGTCTGTTCCGCAAGATCTTCGAATTCAACACCGGCAAACAGAACTCGCCGTTCGAGGAATTTCCGTCGCAGTCGAGCGATGGCTCGACCGGAACGACGCGCCAGCTCTCGAGCGGCTGCACCCTCGCGCGGCGATAGCGGCGAGCTACGCCCTTCACGTCTCCGAGAATGAATGCGGATGGTGGTTTGCGCGCGGCCATCCTTCGAGACGCCCGCTCCGCGGGCTCCTCACCATGAGGATCTAAGATTTATCCGTGGAACAGGACCTCATCCTGAGGAGCCCGCGGAGCGGGCGTCTCGAACCACGAGGCCCGTGCGCCGCCGTACGCCGCGCGCACGCCTGCCAGGAAGGTCCCGACTTCGCCGGAGAGCTGCTCGGCCTGCTTGGAGAGGTTTGACGCAGCGGCGAGCACCATGCCTGCGGCATTGCCGGTCTCGTTTGCTGCCGTGCTGACGCCGCCGATATTGGTGGTGACCTCCTGGGTCGCCTCGGCCGTCTGCGAGACGCTGCGGGCGATCTCGGCGGTGGCGGCGCCTTGCTCCTCGATCGCGGCGCCGATCGAGGTGGCGATCCGGCTGACCTCCTCGATGGTGGCGGTGATGCCGCCGATGGCGTCCACCGCTTCCTTGGTCGCGCCCTGGATCTGGGCGATCTTGTCGCCGATCTCGCGGGTGGCTTCCGCGGTCTGGCTCGCCAGCGACTTCACCTCGGAGGCGACGACAGCAAAGCCGCGGCCGGCTTCACCGGCGCGTGCGGCCTCGATAGTGGCGTTGAGCGCGAGCAGGTTGGTCTGCGCCGCGATGCTGGAAATCAGCTCGGCGACATGCTCGATCTGCTGGGCGCCGTCCGAGAGCGCGCGGACGATGGTGTCGGTGCGGCGCGCGCTGTCCACGGCGCGGCCGGTGACCACGGCGGACTGCGCGACCTGACGGCTGATCTCGGTGATGGAGGAGGAGAGCTCCTCGGCGGCGGCCGCGACCGTCTGGACGCGCTGGCTGGCTTCGGTGGCGGCCGAGCCGACGACGGCGGCGCGGCGGTTGGTCCCTTCCGCGGTCGACGACATCGACTTGGCGGTGACCTCCAGCTCGCCGGAGCCCGAGGCCATCAGGCCGACGAGCTGGCCGACAGAGGCATCGAACCGGTCGGCAAGCGAGATCAGCGCGTCGCGCTTCTCCTGTTCGCTGCGGGACTTGGTGGCGACCTGCTCGGCCTCCAGCTTGCGCGCCGTCAAGGCGGTCTGCCTGAGCACTTCGAGGGTCTCCGCCATGCGGCCGATCTCGTCGCCGCGACCGGTCTCCTCGACCGCCGTGTCGATCGCGCCTTCGGAAATGGCCTGCATGCGGTTCTTCTGGCGGTCGAGCGCGCCGAGCACGTCGCGGGCGATCAGCCAGGACAGGGTCGCCATCAGCAGCATCAGGCCGATGCCGATCGCCCCCAGCTCCAGCGTCAAGGCTCGCACGTCGGCATCGATGTCGTCGACATAGAGGCCGTAGCTGATCGTCGCGTTCCAGGGCGCGAATTTGCGCGCGAACACGGTCTTGCGGACCGGGTCCGTCTGGCCGGGGCGGGGATAGAGATAGGAGGTTACGCCACCCTGTGTGGTCTCGGCGCCGGCCTTGATAATGGCGTCGGCAATCAGGACGCCATTGGAGTCCTTCGCACCGGTGATCTTGCCTTCGAGCTGCTGGTTGGCGCCGTTGACGATGAGGGACGTATCGGCGTTGTAGACCACCGGATAGCCTTGGCCGCCATTGAAGCTCATGCGGCGACCGCGCTGGTGGAACTGGATTTTCGCTTCGGCCTGCGTCAGCTTGCCGGCGCCGACTTCCTCTTCAAGTGATTGGGCGAAGTTGTGGAGCATATCGACCGCGGTCCGCATCTGCTGGACACGGTCCTCCAGCATGCGGCTCTTGCTGAGCACGGACGACACCCCGATGATGGCCGTGACCGTGAGTGCCGAAAGACAGACCATGCTGGCGAGCTTGGTGCGGATCTTGAGGTGACTCAGCAGCTTCATCACGGCCTCGACGGAATGATTATTGTTGCTCGCGTCGGTAGCATGAAATTCTTACCAATCATGAATGGACGCGTGCGACGGCTGCCGCGCAAGCGGCGTCCGCGAGCTGCATGCGCAAACATCCATGCGGAAATGCGCCGCGTGGGCGCATGGCAAGTCAACTGGGAGAAAGATTGTGTGGGTCTTCAGTCCCGACCGAATCCGGTGGGAGCGGACATGAACCGATTCGTCCACCGCCTCATCATGTCGATGCTGCTGGTCGCGGTCCTCGTCCTCGTCTGGAACGTGCTGGGCTCGCGCTGAGATGGCACCCGTAAATGTACGGGTGCCATCTCTTTATTCGCGGATCAATTGCTGACGCCTCAGCGCCGCGCGAACGCGCCGCCGGTTGTGCCGCTAGTCCTTGCCCATCGCCGCATCGGCGCTGACCGAGCCGCCGCCGGCTGCCGAGAGGTAGAGGCAGGCGAAGCAGAACAGGATCGCCGCGGTGCCACCATTGAGCAGCGGCAGGAACACCGGCGTTTCGCCCTTGAACATGTGCCCCATGAAATAGGCGAAGGCCATCTCACCCGAGAGGATGAATGCCGCGAGGCGGGTGAACAGGCCGATCATCAGCAGCGCGCCAAGCACGAGCTCAAGCGTACCGGCTGCGTAGATAATCGGCGGGATGTTTGCGAAGTAGGGAAGCACCGGAAACTTGAACAGCTTGGCGATGCCGTACTGGAACAGCAGCAGGCCGGTGACGAAACGAAACAGGCTCAAGAGAACCGGTTGAAAGCGAACGAGATAGGGAAAGTTCATTGGTTTGTGCCCTCCATCCAATGCTGCGACTAGGACCGCATTCAGTTCTGCGCTGCAAGCCGCCCAAGGGCAATTTGCGCTGACATTTTTGTCATGTCGGACAAAACACCGCGGGAGGGACTTTCAGCCGCGCGCCATCCACATCTTTTGCAGCTGTTCGCGCCGTGCCCATCCGTAATTTCCCGGTGACGCGAATGCCCGCAGGTTACCTCTGAGACACCTACCGCCGCAAGGCGGGCACGACCAGGAACGGGATCATCCCGAGCACCACGCTCGCAAGCGCGAAGGCGAGCAGCGCGTTGTAGCCGTGGGTCGCGTCGTGGATCAGGCCGCCGCTCCAGGAGCCGAACGCCGAGCCGAGTCCGCTGCCGATCGAGATGGTGCCGTAGATGGTGCCGACGCGCTTGCCCCCGAAGATCTTCATCGCGGTCGCCGTGATCAGCGGTCCACGTGAGCCCATCATGCTGCCGAAGCAGACCACGAATCCGGTGAGCAGGAGGAGATTGGCGGAGTATTGCAACAGCCACAGCAGGAAGATGCCGAGGATCGAGATCGCGTAGCTGAGCAGCACCGACGGCCGGCGTCCGATCAGGCCGTCGAGCGCTGACACGCCGAGCATGCCGAACACCAGGACGACGCCGGAGAAGCCCCAGGCCGTCGCGGCCTGCAGCGGCGGAAAGCCGGCATCGATCAGATAGGCCACGATCTGGGCGGCGATCGCGTACATGCCGACCGCGGTGAAGAAGAAGGTCGAGAACAGCGCCCAGAAGGCGTGATGGCGCATCGCGCTCGGAAGGGTCCAGCCGTGATCGACGAAATCGGGATCGGTCTTCTTGGCGATATGCGGCGAGCCCGAGGCGAACAGCCGCCATGGCAGCAGCATCAGCGGCACCAGCAGGCCGAGCGCGGCGAAGCCGAACAGCTGGTAGGTTTCGCGCCAGCCGAGATGATCGATCAAAAGCTGCGAGGCCGGCAGCAGCGCCAGCACGCCGCCCCCCATGGCCGAGTAGACCACCGCCATCGCGGTCGGCAGCTTTGGGCCGAACCAGCGGCCGAGCAGGATCGAGTTCGGCACATTGCCGATGAAGGCGACGCCGATGCCGACGCAGAGTCCGATCGAGAGCTGGAATTGCCAGAGTGACTGCGCGTGGCTTGCGATCAGGAAGGCCGAGCCGAGCAGCAACAGCCCGAGTGCATAGACGATGCGCGGTCCGGAATGATCGAACAGGCGCCCGACCAATGGCGCCATCAGTCCGCTGACGAGCCAGGTCAGCGAATAGATCGAGACCACCTGGGCGCGATCCCAGCCAAAGTTTTCCGAGATCGGCTTCAGGAAGACGGTGAAGCTTTCGCTGAGGCCGCGGCCGAGCACGGCAAGTGTGAAGCAGAGCGCGAGCACCACCAGCGCGGTGCGCACGACGCCCTGCGGCGTCGCCGTGACGCGTTCCCGGGTCGTTTGCTTGGACTGTTCCTCTAGCGTGTTCTGGTCCATTGCCGATCAGGGAGCGCGCTTCAGCGCGCCCTGACAAGCAGCGAAAAGCTCATACGCCTATGCAGGCCTGAGGAGGATGTGCTTCTTCTTGCCGAACGACAGTTTGACCACGCCTTCCGGCGTCAGGTTGGCCGCCGACAACGCCATCTTCTCGTCCGTGACAGGCTCGTCATTGACGCGCAGGCCGCCGCCCTTGATCTGGCGCCGTGCTTCGCCATTGGAGGCAACGAGGCCCGCCTTGACGAAGGCATTGAGCACGCCGAGGCCGGCGTCGAACTCGCCGCGCGGAATTTCCACGGTCGGGAGACTCTCGGCCAGCGCGCCTTCCTCGAAGGTGCGGCGCGCGGTCTCGGCCGCCTCGTTCGCGGCGTCGCGGCCATGCAGGAGCGCGGTCGCCTCGGTGGCGAGTACCTTCTTGGCCTCGTTGATCTCGGAGCCTCCGAGCGCCTCGAGCTTCCTGATCTCGCTCATCGGCAGCGTCGTGAACAGCTTGAGGAATTTGCCGACGTCGGCATCCTCGGTGTTGCGCCAGTACTGCCAGAAATCATACGGCGAGAATTGGTCGGCGTTGAGCCAGACCGCGCCTTGCGCGGTCTTGCCCATCTTGACCCCCGATGCCGTCGTCAGCAGCGGCGTCGTCAGCGCGAACAGCTGATGGGTGCCCATGCGGCGGCCGAGATCGACGCCCATGATGATGTTGCCCCACTGGTCGGAGCCGCCCATCTGCAAGTTGCAGCCGGTCCGCCTGGCGAGTTCGACATAGTCGTAGGCCTGGCAGATCATGTAGTTGAACTCGATGAAGCTCATCTCCTGCTCGCGTTCGAGGCGCAGGCGCACGGAGTCCATGGTCAGCATACGGTTGACCGAGAAGTGCCGGCCGACGTCGCGCAGCATCTCGATGTAGTTGAGCTTTGTCAGCCACTCGGCATTGTCGAGCATGATGGCGTCGCTCTTGCCGTCGCCATAACGCAGCACTTTTGCGAACACGCCGCGGATCGATTCCTTGTTGGCCTCGATCTCGGCGACAGAGCGGATTGCACGCGTCTCGTCCTTGCCGGAGGGATCGCCGACCATGGTGGTGCCGCCGCCCATCAGGGTGATCGGCTTGTTGCCGGACTGCTGCAGCCAGTGCAGCATCATCATGGTCAGGTAGTTGCCGATATGCAGCGAGCGGGCGGTGCAATCGTAGCCGACATAGCCGGTCACCTCGCCCTTGGCGGCGAGTGCGTCCAGCCCCTCGAAATCGGAGCACTGATGGACGAATCCACGTTCCTGCAGCGTGTTGAGGAAATCCGATTTGAATGCAGTCATTTGTCGGCGCGCCTGACAATTCTTGGTTTACTGTTTTGGGAGCAATTTAAGGGTCTTCTATGGGAACTCGATTGCTGCCCGCCACTTTGGCCTGTGGCATTATAAGATGTGTCCCTCTGGCACAAGATCGGCATGCCGGAAGGGTCTCTTGAGGACGCTGATCCATGATGTTGACGGCACTCGGTTTGATGAGCGGCACCTCGCTGGACGGGGTGGATGTTGCGCTGATCGAAACCGACGGAAAGCAGGTGAAGGCGTTCGGGCCGTCCGGCTACCGGCCGTATAGCCCGGCGGAGCGCAACCTGCTGCGCCAGGCGCTGAGCGAGGCGGTGCACCTGCCGCAGCGCGATGCCCGGCCGGGGATTTTGGCCGAGGCCGAGCGCGCGGTGACCCAGGCGCATGCTGAGGCGGTCGCCGCCTTTGTCGCCCAGAATCGGATGAGGCCGGAAGACATCGACATCGTCGGCTTCCACGGCCAGACCGTGCTGCATCGCCCCGAGAAACGGCTGACGGTGCAGATCGGCGATGCGCCGGCGCTGGCCAAGGCGATCCACATCCCCGTGATGCATGATTTCCGCGCCGCCGACGTCGAAGCTGGCGGGCAGGGCGCGCCATTCGTGCCGGTCTACCACCGGGCGCTCGTCCAGTCGCTGGAGCGCGAAGGGCCGATCGTTGTCGTCAATATCGGCGGCGTCTCCAACATCACCTATATCGACGGCAACGACACGCTGATCGCCTGCGATACCGGGCCCGGCAACGCGCTGCTCGACGATTTCATGTACCGCACCATGAACCAGGCGTTCGACGCGGACGGAAAGTTCGCCGCCCTCGGCAAGGCGGACGAAGCCTGGATCGCGCGGGCGCTGGAGTTGCCGTTCTTCGCAAGCCCGCCGCCGAAATCGCTCGACCGCAACGATTTTGCCGCACTAAAGCTCGGCGAGGTGCAGCCGGCCGACGGCGCCGCGACTCTGACCGCCTTCACCGCGGCGGCCATCGCCCGCATCATCCCGCTGCTGCCACGCAGGCCGCGAAGCTGGATCGTCTGCGGCGGTGGCGCCCGCAACCGGACCATGCTCCAGATGCTGCGGGAGCGCGTTGGGTCCGCCACTGTCGAGGCCGCCGAGGCAGTCGGCTGGGCCTCCGACGCCATCGAGGCGCAGGCCTTCGGCTTCCTTGCCGCGCGCGGCCTGAAGGGCCTGCCGCTGTCGTATCCCGCGACCACGGGCGTGCCAATGCCAATGACGGGCGGGGTGATCGCGCGGCCTTGAGGTGATCCCCAGATCGATACCGGTCGATGCAAATGCATTGAACTTGACGAATGCATGCAAATGCATCTATCTTGGATGCAGTTGCATCCAACTGCCGGGATCTTTGCCATGACCGCTTCACTCAGACTGATCAGCCACAAGCTTTGTCCATACGTGCAGCGCGCGGTGATCGCGCTCAAGGAGAAGGGCGTTCCGTTCGAGCGGGTCGACATCGATCTCGCCAACAAGCCGGACTGGTTTCTCAAACTGTCGCCGCTTGGCAAAGTGCCGGTGCTGGTCGTGACGACCGACAAGGGCGAGGTCGCGCTGTTCGAGAGCAACGTGATCTGCGAGTACATCGAGGAGACGCAAGGCGGTGTGAAGCTGCATCCGGCGGATGCCTTGAAGCGTGCCGAGCACCGGGCGTGGATGGAGTTTGGTTCAGCAGTGCTCGGCGATCTCTGGGGCCTGGAGACCACGACCGATCCGGCGACGTTCGAGAGCAAGCGCCAGGCGCTCGTTGCAAAATTCGCGCGGGTCGAGGCGGCGCTCGGCGCCGGTCCTTATTTTGCCGGCGAAGCGTTCAGTTTGGTCGACGCAGTGTTCGCGCCCGTCTTCCGCTATTTCGATCTGTTCGACGAGCTGACCGAGCACGGCATTTTCCGCGATGTGCCGAAGGTCCGCGCATGGCGCGCCGAACTGGCGAAGCGTCCGAGCGTCCGCACCGCGGTCGGCGCGGACTATCCGCAATTGCTGCGCGCCTTCCTGGTGCGGCATGACGCGCATCTGCTCAAGCTCGCGGCTTGAGCCCTCGCCGATGTCGCAATCCATGGCCTGGCTGATGCTGGTGGTCGCCGGCGTGCTTGATGTCGGCTGGGCGATCTCGATGAAATACGCGGAGGGCTACACGCGTGTGAGCTGGAGTATCGTCTCGCTGGTGCTGCTCGCCGCCTTTGTGTTCCTGCTCGGACGCGCCTTGAAGGTGCTCGAGGTCGGCGTCGCCTATTCGGTGTGGACGGGCATTGGCGCCGCCGGCACCTTCATCATGGGCGTCGTGCTATTCGGCGAGACCCTGAGCGCGATGAAGATCGCGGGGATCGTGCTGGTGCTGACGGGGATCGCGGCGCTCAAGCTGGCCTAGAGCTCTGCGGCCATTTTCGCGAGCGTCGCGATCGTGTTCATGTTGCGCGCGGTGCCGGTCTTGGCGGCGGGGATGACCAGCTTCGACGTGCCCATGCCGTCGCCGTAATGCACGTAGATCTCGCGGTGGCCGAGGCGGACCTCCTCCTTGTTCTGGCCGCGAATGCCGGCGAGCGCATCCGCCGGCGGCGCCTTGTCGAGGAAGATCGCGACGGTGCGGTTGGGCGCGGCCTTTGGAAACGGATTATCGGCCAAGACCCGCGCCATCTCGGTGGCGCTGCGCACGAGCACGCCGACCGGCGCGCCGGCATAGGCGTGCAACCGCTTTTCGAGTGCGGTCTTGATCGCAGATTGCGACTTGCGGCTTGTGAAGACGACGTTGCCGCTTGCAATATAGGTGCGCACAGCGGCGTAGCCGAGCTCCTCGCAAATGGCCTTGAGTTCGCTCATCGGCAGTTTGCCGGTGCCGCCGACATTCACGGCACGCAGCAATGCGATGAACGCGCCCACGGAAAGCTCAGCGCACGTTGGCGAGGCGCATGTCGAGATAGGCGGTGATGGTTTCCATCAGCGGCTCGAGCTTGGCGTCGAAGAAGTGGTTGGCGCCGGGGATGACCTGCTGGTCGATCACGATGCCCTTTTGCGTCTTCAGCTTCTCGACCAGCGTGTTGACGTCCTTGGGCGGCACCACCGCGTCCTTCTCGCCATGCACGATCAGGCCAGAGGACGGGCAGGGCGCGAGGAACGAGAAGTCGTAGAGGTTGGCGGGCGGCGCGATCGAGATGAAGCCCTCGACCTCCGGGCGGCGCATCAGCAACTGCATGCCGATCCAGGCGCCGAAGGAGAAGCCGGCAACCCAGCAGGCGCGCGCTTCGGGATTGATGGTCTGCGCCCAGTCGAGCGCCGCGGCCGCGTCCGACAATTCGCCAGTGCCGTGGTCGAACGAGCCCTGGCTGCGGCCGACGCCGCGGAAATTGAACCGCAGCACGGAGAAGCCGCGATGCGCGAACGCATAGTAGCACTGGTAGATGATCTGATGATTCATCGTGCCGTGGAACTGCGGATGCGGATGCAGGACCATCGCGATCGGCGCGTTCTTCTGCTTGGCCGGATGGTAGCGGCCTTCGAGACGGCCGGCGGGGCCGGTGAAAATAACTTCAGGCATGATGATCTCTTGATTGATCCCTTGAAGACGCTCTTCAACAATCAACCGATTGTGCGGATTTCATCGGCTGCTGGGCCGATCAAGCCGCGAATGGAAGGGTGGAGCGGCGCCCTCGGATGATGCGCGAGCGGCGCGCGGCGAACTGACGCGCGCGTTCTAACATGAGGCGAGGGTCAAAAAGCAAGCATCTTGAACATCCCGCAATCGGCTCAAGATGTTAGCGTCATGGCCGTTCCGTCGCGCGATGGGGAATCCGGAATCGAGATTGCCAAGTGCTCCAGGGGAGCCCATGTCGGGTACCAGCGCTGGCGCAACAACCACGATCGCAGGTAATATAGTAGTCTATGCCGAGCCGCATCTATCTCGACTGGAATGCGACCACGCCGCTTCGTCCCGAGGCCCGAAGCGCAATGCTCGCAGCCTCCGAGCTCATCGGCAATCCCTCCTCGGTTCATGCCGAGGGGCGCGAGGCGCGACGGCTTGTCGAGGACGCGCGGGCCCTGCTTGCGACCTCCGTCGGCGCGTTGCCGCGGAACGTGGTTTTCACCTCCGCGGGAACCGAAGCCAACGCGCTGGCGCTGTCGCCGGGCCTTCGAGGGCCTTCTGGCGGGCCTGTTGAGCGGCTCCTAGTCTCGGCGGTCGAGCATGCGTCGGTGCTGGCGGGCGGCCGGTTCCCGGCCGATAGGATCGGTCAGGTCAGGGTTACGCGCTCCGGCGTGATCGACCTCGACGATTTGAAGGCGCTGCTCGGCGACGGCCCGCCGGCGCTGGTCTCCATCATGGCGGCCAACAATGAGACGGGCGCGCTGCAGCCTATCGCCGAGGCCGCGGCAATCGTTCACGCGGCTGGCGGCCTCCTGCACGTCGATGCAATCCAGGCGTTTGGAAAAATCCCTTTCGATATCAAAGCTATCGGCGCAGACCTTGCGACCTTTTCTGCACACAAGATCGGCGGTCCCAAGGGTGTTGGCGCGCTGGTCGCGGCCGAGGGCGTGGCCGGGCTTGAGCCGTTGCTGCGGGGCGGCGGGCAGGAGATGAACCGGCGCGCGGGAACCGAGAATGTCGCCGGCATTGCCGGCTTCGGGGCAGCGGTGCGGGTCGCCCTTCAGGCTTTGTCGGAGGATGCAGCGCGGATGGCAAGTCTCAGAGATCGCTTGGAAAATGGCATTCGCTCCATGGCCGGCGCAACGGTCTTCTCAAGTGACGTCAAGCGGTTGCCAAATACCGTTCTGTTCACCGCCCCCGGCCTTAAGGCCGAGACCGCGGTGATCGGCTTCGACCTCGAAGGCGTCGCCGTGTCCTCAGGCTCTGCCTGTTCCTCGGGCAAGGTTCAGCCGTCCCACGTGTTGTCGGCAATGGGGTATGATCCGACCGTCGCCCAAGGAGCGGTGCGTCTTAGTCTGGGCTGGTCCACGGAGCCGGATGACATCAACAGGGCGTTAGAGGCTTGGCGAAAGCTCGGTAATACCCTACTTAAGGGATAAGCGATGAAACACGGCTTGAACGGTTCTAAGCGCGTGCTTCCCGCCAAGAAACATCGTAATAGTCGTCCGAGTTTGATGATCCACCGCGGTCCTTGAAACCGCGAGCGGAGGATAGAATGCCAGCCGTGCAAGAGACGGTCGAGCGCGTGAAGCGCATCGACGTCGATCAGTATCGTTATGGGTTTGAGACCCTGATCGAGTCCGACAAGGCCCCAAAGGGGCTGTCGGAAGAGACCGTCAAGTTCATCTCCGAGAAGAAGAACGAACCCGCCTGGATGCTCCAGTGGCGGCTCGAAGCCTATCGGCGCTGGCTAACCATGACCGAGCCGACCTGGGCGCGCGTCGATTATCCCAAGATCGACTTCCAGGACCTCTATTATTATTCGGCGCCGAAGCCGAAGAAGACGATCACCTCGCTCGACGAGATCGATCCAGAGATTCTGAAGACCTACGAGAAGCTCGGCATTCCCTTGCGGGAAGTCGCCATGCTCGAAGGCGTCGAGCCGAAGCCCGGCGAGGAAGATCCCACGCGTCGCAAGATCGCGGTCGATGCCGTCTTCGATTCGGTTTCGGTTGCGACCACCTTTAAGGCGGAGCTGAAGAAGGCCGGCGTGATCTTCATGCCGATCTCGGAGGCGATCCGCGAGCATCCCGAGCTGGTGCAGAAATATCTGGGATCCGTGGTGCCGACCTCGGACAATTTCTACGCGACGCTGAACTCGGCGGTGTTTTCGGACGGTTCGTTCGTCTACGTGCCGCCGGGCGTGCGCTGCCCGATGGAGCTGTCGACGTACTTCCGCATCAACGAGCGCAACACCGGCCAGTTCGAGCGCACGCTGATCATCGCCGACAAGGGCTCCTACGTCTCCTATCTCGAGGGCTGCACCGCGCCGCAGCGCGACGAGAACCAACTGCACGCAGCCGTGGTCGAGCTCGTCACGCATGACGACGCCGAGATCAAATATTCGACGGTGCAGAACTGGTATCCCGGCAATTCGGAAGGCAAGGGCGGCATCTACAATTTCGTCACCAAGCGTGGCGATTGCCGCGGCAACAATTCCAAGATCTCCTGGACCCAGGTCGAGACCGGTTCGGCGATCACCTGGAAATATCCGAGCTGCATCCTGCGCGGCGACAATTCGCGTGGCGAATTCTACTCGATCGCGATCTCGAACGGCTATCAGCAGGTCGACTCGGGCACCAAGATGATCCATCTCGGCAAGAACACGTCGAGCCGGATCATCTCCAAGGGCATCGCCGCCGGCAAGTCGCAGAACACCTATCGCGGCCTCGTCACGGCGCATCGTAAGGCGACCGGCGCGCGCAACTTCACCGCCTGCGATTCGCTGTTGATCGGCGACAAATGCGGCGCGCACACCGTTCCCTACATCGAAGCCAAGAACTCGTCGGCGACGTTCGAGCACGAGGCCACCACGTCGAAGATCTCCGAGGACGTGCTGTTCTACTGCATCCAGCGCGGCCTCACGCAGGAGGAGGCGGTCGGCCTCGTGGTCAACGGCTTCGTCAAGGACGTGCTGCAGCAACTGCCGATGGAGTTCGCGGTGGAAGCGCAGAAGCTGATCTCGATCTCGCTTGAAGGATCGGTCGGCTAGCGCCGACCTCATCCTGAGGAGGCCGCGTAAGCGGCCGTCTCGAAGGATGGATACGAAAAGATTGTTGGCCTTAATCCTTCGAGACGCGCCTGCGGCGCTCCTCAGGATGAGGAGATAGATGGAAACAAGATATGGCTTTGCTCGAAGTGAAAGACCTCAAGGTTCGTGTTGAGGAACGTGAGATCCTCCACGGGCTGACGCTGACCGTGAACGAGGGCGAGATCCACGCGATCATGGGGCCGAACGGCTCCGGCAAGTCGACGCTGTCCCACGTCATCGCCGGCAAGCCGGGTTACGAGGTGACCGACGGCGAGATCCTGTTCAAGGGCGAAGATTTGCTCGCGATGGCCCCCAACGAGCGCGCCGCCAAGGGCGTGTTCCTGGCGTTCCAGTATCCGGTCGAGATCCCCGGCGTCTCCACCATGAATTTCCTGCGTACCGCGCTGAACGCGCAGCGCAAGGCGCGCGGCGAGAGCGAATATTCGACGCCCGACTTTTTGAAGAAAGTCCGCGAAGTCTCGAAGTCGCTGAACATCCCGCAGGACATGCTCAAGCGCGGCGTCAATGTCGGTTTTTCCGGCGGCGAGAAGAAGCGCAACGAGGTGCTGCAGATGGCGCTGTTTGAGCCGAGCCTGTGCATCCTCGACGAGATGGATTCCGGCCTCGACATCGACGCGTTGCGCATTGCGGCCGATGGTGTCAACGCGCTGCATTCGCCCAAGCGCGCGATGGTCGTTATCACCCACTATCAGCGGTTGCTGAACTACATCGTCCCCGACATCGTGCACGTGATGTCGAAGGGCCGTGTCGTGAAGAGCGGCGGCAAGGAACTGGCGCTGGAGCTGGAAGCGTCCGGCTACGCCCAGTTCGAGGACGCCGCGTAAGGAATTTTGCGATGAACGTTGCTGTGGCAAAGACCGGAAATGGCCGCGCGGTGAGCGATCTCTTCGCCAGCGCCGCAGGCCGTCTGCCGGGTTCGCCTTCCGTGATCGCGGTGCGTCGCGAGGCGTTCGAGACCTATGAGCGTCTCGGCCTGCCGCACCGCCGGATCGAGGAATGGAAATACACCGATCTGCGCGCGCTGGTCGGCGAGGTGCTGCCGCTGGCGGCTGCACCCGATGCGGCTGCGTTGAAGCGTGCCGCGGACGCCGTGAAGGCGCATGCGATCGCGGGCGCCCGCAAGCTGGTGCTGGTCGACGGCGTGTTCGCGGCCGATTTGTCGGACCTGAAGGCGCTTGGCTCCGAGGTGAGCGTCAAGACGTTGCGTGAGGTGCTGGAGAACAAGGCCAATCCCGCCGCCGCCGATCTCCTGCAGACCATTTCAAGCGACGCCGTGATCTCGCTCAATGCGGCGATGGCGACCGACGGCGTGGTGATCTCGGTCGCTGATGGCGCGCAGCCGTCCGCCCCGGTCCAACTTATTCATGTCGCGACCGCATCTTCGGCCTCGTCGTTCACGCGCTCGCATCTGCGTATCGGCAAGGGCGCCCGGGCGACGATCATCGAAAGCTTCGTCGCGGCTGGAAAGACGAGCGCCTATCAAGTCAACGACGCCGTCATCCTCTGGGTCGGCGACAACGCCGATGTCGCGCATATCCGCCTGATGGACGATTCGCCGGATGCGGTGAACATTACCTCGCAGTTCGTCACGGTCGGTGCGAACACGAAGCTCAATTTCTTCAACATGACCACCGGTGCTGCGGTCAGCCGCCTGCAAGGCTTCATCACGCTGGCGGGCGAGGGCAGCGAGCTCTCCGTTAACGGCGTGAACCTGTTGCAGAAGACCGAACATGGCGACACCACCCTGGTGGTCGACCACGCCGTGCCGAACTGCGTCAGCCGGGAAGTCTTCCGCGCCGTGATCGACGACCGTGCGCACTCGGTGTTTCAGGGCCGTATCATCGTTCGTCCCGACGCACAGAAGACCGACGGCAAGATGATGATCCGCGCGCTGCTGCTCTCGGACGAAGCGGAAGCCGACAACAAGCCCGAGCTCGAGATTTTCGCTGACGACGTCTCTTGCGGCCATGGCGCCACCGCCGGCGCGCTCGACGACAGCCTGCTGTTCTACCTGAAGGCGCGCGGCCTGCCGGAGAAGCAGGCCCAGGCGCTGCTGATCCAGGCTTTCGTCGGCGAGGCGATCGAGCAGATCGCCGACGATGATCTGCGCGAGCACGTGATCGGCATTGCCGAGCGCTGGCTGGAGCGGCGCCAATGAGCATGCATCCGGCAGTCAAGAACGGCTCTTACGACGTTGCGCGCGTGCGCGAAGATTTTCCGGCGCTGGCCATGCAGATCTACGGCAAGCCGCTGGTCTATCTCGATAACGCGGCTTCTGCACAGAAGCCGAGCGCCGTGCTCGATCGCATGACGCAGGCCTATACCTCCGAATACGCCAACGTGCATCGCGGCCTGCATTATCTCGCCAATGCCGCGACCGAGGCCTATGAGGGCGGCCGCATCAAGGTGGCGCAGTTCATTAACGCGCCGCGACCTGAGGAAGTGATCTTCACCCGCAACGCGACCGAGGCGATCAACCTCGTCGCCTCGTCCTGGGGCGAGCCGAACATCAAAGAAGGCGACGAGATCGTTATCTCGATCATGGAGCACCACTCCAACATCGTGCCCTGGCATTTTCTCAGAGAACGCCATGGTGCCGTGATCAAATGGGCCCCGGTCGACGACGAGGGCAATTTCCTCATCGACGAATTCGAAAAGCTGCTGACCTCGAAGACCAGGCTGGTCGCGATCACGCAGATGTCGAACGCGCTCGGCACCATCGTTCCGGTCAAGGACGTCGTGAAGATCGCCCATGCCCGCGGCATTCCCGTGCTGGTCGACGGCAGCCAGGGCGCGGTGCATATCCCAGTCGACGTCCAGGACCTCGGCTGCGACTTCTACGTCTTCACCGGCCACAAGGTCTACGGTCCGACCGGCATCGGCGTGCTCTGGGCCAAGTACGACCACCTGGTCGCGATGCGCCCGTTTAACGGCGGCGGCGAGATGATCCGCGAGGTCTCGCGCGACGTCGTCACCTACGGCGATCCCCCGCACAAATTCGAGGCCGGCACGCCGGCGATCGTCGAGGCGGTCGGGCTTGGCGCCGCCATCGACTACGTCAATTCGATCGGCAAGGAGCGCATCGCCGCGCACGAGCACGATCTCGTCACCTACGCCCAGGACAAGCTGCGCGAGATCAACTCGCTGCGGCTGATCGGGACGGCGCGGGGCAAGGGCCCGGTGATCTCCTTCGAGCTCAAGGGCGCGCACGCCCATGACGTCGCCACCGTGATCGACCGCCAGGGCATCGCGGTGCGCGCCGGCACCCATTGCGTGATGCCGCTTTTAGAGCGGTTCAACGTCACGGCCACATGCCGGGCGTCGTTCGGCATGTATAATACGCGAGAAGAAGTCGATCATCTGGCACAGGCGCTGTTGAAGGCGCGGGATTTGTTCGCATGAGTGACACGGCCGAAATCAAAGCCAATCCGATGGAAACCCAGTCGGCGCTGCCGCCTGAGGAGACCGAGCGTCTCACCACCGAGATCATCGCCGGGCTGAAGACCGTGTTCGACCCGGAAATCCCGGCTGACATCTACGAGCTCGGCCTGATCTACAAGGTCGAGATCAAGGACGATCGCTCGGTCGACGTGCAAATGACGCTGACGACGCCGAACTGCCCGGCTGCCGGCGAGCTGCCGACCATGGTCGAGAACGCGGTCGCCAGCGTTCCCGGCGTCGGCGTGGTCGACGTCAAGGTGGTCTGGGAGCCGGCCTGGACGCCGGAACGCATGAGCGACGAGGCCCGCCTCGTGCTCAACATGTGGTGACGCGTAACCCTGGCTTTAGATACTCGTTAGATCCTTGGCATTGAATTCGCTCGGCAACGGACCACATCATTGACATGACACAGATATCGTCGGGCTCGACACCAGCATCCACTCCGAAACCGCGGCGGCCGCGCCCACAAGTGATGCGGCTGACGGATGCTGCTGCCCAGCGCATCAACGAGCTGACCCAGCGCGCCGATTCCGAGATTGTGGGCCTGCGCGTCGGCGTCAAGAACGGCGGCTGCGCCGGCCAGTCCTACACGGTCGAATACGCCCATGATGTTCGCCCGACCGACGAGGTCGTCGAGGACAAGGGCGTCAAGATCCTGGTCGATCCGAAGGCCGTGCTGTTCCTGCTCGGTACCGAGATGGACTACAAGGCCGACAAGATGCAGGCCCAGTTCGTCTTCAACAACCCCAACCAGATCTCCGCCTGCGGCTGCGGCGAGTCGGTCGAGCTGCGCCCGGCGCAGATCGACGGGTAGTTTTTCCGTCATTGCGAGGAGCACTTGCGACGAAGCAATCCAGGCTGTCTCCGCGTCGACAGCCTGGATTGCTTCGCTTCGCTCGCAATGACGGCGGTGGTATGAACGCTGGGCTGCTCGCCCCGGGAAGCCTGCCATGAACCGCGAATTCCTGATCGACCTGTTCGCCGATTTCGGCCCCGTCGCCATCCGAAAATGTTCTCCGGCTACGGCATCTCCGCCGACGGCGTCAATTTCGCGCTGGCCTTGCGCGCCGGCCTGTTTTTCCGCGCCGACGAGGTGACCATCCCGGATTTTGAAGCGGAAGGCTCGAAGCCGTTCCAATACGCGACCCGCGCCAAGACCGTGGTGGTGAACTCCTATTGGGAGCTGCCGGCTCGGCTGTTCGACGATTCCGAGGAGCTTTCGCAATGGGCGAGGGCCGCGCTCGCCGCCGCCCAGCGCGCCAAGGTGAAGAAGCGGCCCAAGCTCAAGAAGGCGGCGAAGAAGGTTGCGAAGAAGCCGCCGGCGAATAAACGAACAATCAAGAAGGCGGTTCGTAGCAACCATTAAAGGCTAGGCGGCTTTTTCGATCCAGGGCGTGCCCCGTTGCACGACAGTATTGGCGTAGATCA
>NZ_JBVVPQ010000006.1:0-99379 GCF_055811695.1 Bradyrhizobium sp. MI1.3
GAACGTCGCTGCCGTTTCGTCATCTGACACCTCTTGCTGTCTAAGCTATAGGTGTCCACCGATTTAGGGGAGGCTCACAATGACAACTGCGGCTACGCCGTCCCTGTCACGCAGTTCACCCACAGCACCACGGACTTCGCGTCATTGGCCGGATTGGAAAACCGGTGCGGCCGCCGGCTTGCAAACCGAAAACTGTCGCCCGTCTTCAGCGACCATGTCTCGCTGTCCACCGTCAGCATCATCTCGCCTTCGAGGACGAGGCCGGCTTCCTCGCCGTCATGAGTGTAGAGCTCGTCGCCGGTGGAGCCGCCTGGCTCCAGATGCACCAGGAACAGGTTGAGCCGGTTGTCGGCGCTGGCCGGGCTCAGCAATTGCTTGGACACGCCGGTGCGCCAGAGTTTCAGCTCGGGCCGCTGAAGCCCGCGCGTGACGATTTGATTGGATGCACCGTCGGCGTTCGGGCTCGCGCCGAACAGCGCGGCGATGCCGACGCCGAGCACGTCGGCGAGCGTGGCCAGCACACGCAGCGACGGCGACGACAGGCCGCGCTCGATCTGGCTGAGGAAGCCGATCGACAGATCCGTGCGCGAAGCGACCGTCTCGAGCGAGAATTGCCTGATGCGCCTGAGATCGCGGATACGGCGGCCGACCGCGATGTCCATCGCGGGCTCGGCGGCTTTGGCGATAGCCTTGGTGTTGGCGTTGGCTTTCGCCTTCGCCTTTATCTGCACCTTCTTCACCGGCTTTGCGGCGGCCGGTCTGCGCATTCTTTTGCCACCGCTCACGTCAAACCGCTTCCTTCATGTGCATGAAAACCGCTTGCATGACCCGCGAAAGTGTGACCAAATTTTCATGTTGGTGAAAATAGGCCGAAACGGCTCGGCCCGCAATGTCTGCGATCACGACATCTGCGAGCGCCGCCATCGGCCGAGCCCAAAGGGGAATGCGATGGCGTTGAAGCGTTTTGTCCAGGCCGCGGTCGCGGCACTCGCGATTGCCGCAGCAGCGCCGGCTTCGGCGCAGCAGGTGCTGAAGGTTGGTTCGACGCCGACAGGCATTCCCTTCACCTTCCTCGACACCAAGACCAACACCATCCAGGGCATCATGGTCGATCTCATCACCGAGATCGGCAAGGATGCCGGCCTCAACGTGCAGATCGAGCCGATGGCGTTCTCGGCGCTGATCCCGTCGCTGACCTCCAGCAAGATCGACATCATCGCGGCCGCGATGTTCATCACCGCGCCGCGCAAGGAGGTCGTCGACTTCTCCGATCCGATCTACACTTACGGGGAAGGCCTCGTCGTGCCGAAGGGCGATACCAAGGCCTACGCCACGCAGGACGATCTGAAAGGCGAGACGGTCGGCGCCCAGGTCGGCACCGCCTTCGTCGATGCGCTGAAGAAGTCCGGCCTGTTCGCCGACGTCAAGGCCTACGATACCATTCCCGACATCCTGCGCGACGTGAACACCGGCCGCCTCAAGGCCGGTTATGCCGATTATCCGATCCTCGCCTACAATCTGAAGCAGGGCGGCTTCCCCGAGGTGCGGCTCGTCGACAGCTACAAGCCTGCTACTGTCGGCTCGGTCGGCATCGGCGTCCGCAAGGGCGAGAGCGCGCTGCTCGGCAAGATCAACGCCTCGCTCGCCAAGCTCAAGGCCAACGGAACCATCGAGAAGATCCTCGATAAATGGGGCCTGAAGGCGCAGGGTTGATCGCGAGAGGTCAATCGATGAAGGCTGATCGATGAAAGGCTTCTGGCACGACGCGGCGGAATTCTTCCCGATCCTGATGAGCGGCGTCGTGCTGACGATCGTCGTCACCATCGGCTCGCTGCTGCTGTCGACGGTGCTTGGCCTCGTCTGGGCGATGATGCGGGTCTCCGGCATCCGCGTCCTGTCGCTGCTCAGCGCCAGCCTGATCAATGTGATCCGCGGCATTCCGATCATCGTGCTGTTGTTCTACCTCTACTTCGTGATGCCGGATCTCGGCGTCACGCTGTCCGCGTTGCAGGCTGCGATCCTTGGGCTCGGCATCGCCTACTCGGCCTATCAGGCGGAAAATTTCCGCGCCGGCATCGAGGCCATCGACAAGGGGCAGATCGAGGCGGCGCAATCGATCGGCATGGGCTGGTGGCTGACCATGCGCCGCGTCGTGCTGCCGCAGGCGGTGCGAATCGTGTTGCCGCCTTACGGCAACGTCATGATCATGATGCTGAAGGATTCCTCGCAGGCCTCGACCATCACGGTCGCCGAGCTCGCGCTGCAAGGCAAGCTGATCGCGTCCTCGACCTTCAAGAACACCAACGTGTTCACGATGGTTGCGCTGATGTATCTCACCATGAGCATTCCGCTGATCCTGCTGGTCCGTCACTTCGAGAAGCGGGCCGGCAAGAAATGATCGAGCTGACCGACGTCCACAAGAGCTTTGGCGAAAACGAGGTGCTCAAGGGCATCACGGCCTCCGTGCAGAAGGGCGAGGTGGTCTGCATCGTCGGGCCCTCCGGCTCCGGCAAGTCCACCATCTTGCGCTGTATCAACGGTCTCGAAAGCTACGACCGCGGCGAGATCAGCGTCGAGGGATTGAAGGTCGACCGCGACGCGCCGTCGATCGTGCAAGTCCGCACCCAGGTCTCGATGGTGTTCCAGCGCTTCAATTTGTTTCCGCACCGAACGGTGCTGGAGAACGTGGTCGAAGGTCCGCTCTATGTGAAGAAGGAGCCGCGCGCTGCCGCATTCGAGCGTGGCCGCGCGCTGCTCGCCCAGGTGGGCCTTGCCGAGAAAGCCAACGAACATCCGCCGCAGCTCTCCGGCGGCCAGCAGCAACGCGTCGCGATCGCGCGGGCGCTGGCGATGCAGCCCAAGGCCATCCTGTTCGACGAACCGACCTCGGCGCTCGATCCTGAACTGGTCGGCGACGTTCTCGGCGTGATGCGCAAGCTTGCTGACGACGGCATGACCATGGTCGTCGTTACGCACGAGATGGGCTTTGCCCGCGACGTCGCCGACCGCGTGCTGTTCATCGACGGCGGTGTCATCGTCGAGCAGGGGCCGGCCAAGGCGCTGCTCAATCAACCCCAGCATCCGCGCACGCAGGATTTTTTGCGCCGCGTGCTGCATCCGCTCTGACCGGTCCTTGCCATGACCACGCGCCTGCCTCTGCCGCCGTCCCTCTATGCCGACACCGCCGTCGCGCCGGTGGCCACGCCGCCGCTCGAAATCGACAAGACGGTCTCGGTCGCCATCGTCGGCGGCGGCTACACCGGTCTGTCCACGGCGTTGCATCTGGCCGAGCAGGGCGTGGAGGCACTGGTGCTGGAGGCGCAGGAGCCGGGCTGGGGCGCATCCGGCAATAATGGCGGCCACACCAATCCGGGACTGAAGCACGACCCCGATCAGATCGAAGCCGATTTTGGCACTGAGCTCGGCCGCCGCATGATCGACTTCTCCTACGGCACGACGAACTTCACCCACGATTTGATCCGCCGCTACCAGATCCCGTGCGAGGCGCGGCAGAACGGCACGCTGCGCGCGGCCTATAACCAGGCCAGCGCCGCCGCGATCGAGACAACCGCGCGGCAATGCACTGCCCGCGGCATGCCGGTGTCGTACCTGAACCGCGAGCAGCTGCGCGCGATGACCGGCACCGATCGCTACGTCGGCGCCATGCTGGATACCCGCGGCGGCGATCTGCATCCGCTCAGTTATGCCCGCGGTCTCGCGCGCGCCGCGATCTCCGCGGGCGCAAAGGTGCACGGCGAGACACCGGCGCTGTCGCTACGCCGCGAGGGCAGCCGTTGGCGCATCGGGACGCCGCGCGCGGTGGTGCATGCCGACAAGGTGCTGCTCGCGACCAACGGTTTTACGGACGATCTCTGGCCGGCGCTTCGCCGAACCATCGTGCCGGTGTTCTCCTCGATCGCGGCCACCGCGCCGTTGTCCGACGATGTGGCCCGTTCGATCATGCCGACGCGTCCCGTCCTTTACGAGAGCGGCCACATCACCGTCTATTACCGCGTCGATCAGCAGAACCGCCTCTTGATGGGTGGTCGTGGTCCGATGCGCTGGATCAATTCGCCGCGCGACGTCGCCTATCTCATGCGATACGCCGAGCGGCTATGGCCGCAACTCGAGGGCGTCGCCTGGACCCATGGCTGGAACAGCCGGCTCGCCATCACCGGGGATCATTATCCGCATGTGCACGAGCCCGCGGACAACGTCCTGATCTCGCTCGGCTGCAACGGCCGCGGCGTCGCGCTCTCGACCGCGATGGGCGCACAGCTCGCACGACGTCTGATCGGAGGCGCCAAGGCCGAGCTCGACATGCCCGTCACCGGCATCAAGCCGATCCCGATGCACGCATTCTGGCCGGTGGGCGTGACGACGGCAGTGATCGCAGGCCGGGTGCGCGACCGGCTCGGGATCTAACGGCGCGATTAGATTTACTGTTGCCGCAGCACAGGTGCGCTCCCTCTCCCGCTTGCGGGAGAGGGCTGGGGAGAGGGTGTTTCCATACAGGGAATCCCCAAGAGGAGAGAGCCCTCACCCGCCGCGCTCGGGACGATGCTTTGCATCGCCCGGCGCGCGTCGACCTCTCCCGCAAGCGGAAGAGGTGCAGCGGTGCTCGCGGCTCAATCGGTTTTCGTTAAGCCTTAGGCTTCCGCCACCGCATCGGCCCAAGGATGAAAAATCTCGACCGCGCCGGAATTGGTGCCGCCGTTGCGCATCACGACGCTCGGGCAGGCGAACTTCTGCGGCAGGGACTGCACCCGCGTCTCCTCGTAGTCGAAGCGCGCGGCGAGTGCCTTGCGGACTTCCGCTGGCAACCGGGTATCGCCGATCACGATCGCGCCTTCGCTTGCATCGATGCGCGGCTGGTGGATCGCGGCATCGAGATCCATGCCGAAATCCATCGCAAACGACACGATCTGCATCACCGACGGCAGGATGCGGCGACCGCCGGAGGCGCCGACCGCGAGCCGCTTGCCGTCCGCGGTCTCGGCGATGACAGGCGTGTAGTTGGTGAGACAGCGCTTGCCTGGGGCGAGCGAGTTGGTGGTGCCCGGCGTCGGGTCGAACCACATGATGCCGTTGTTCATGGCGATGCCGGTGTGCGGCGTGACGTATTTCGAGCCGAAGGATGACAGCAACGTCTGCGTCACCGCCGCGATGTTGCCGTGGCGGTCGACCACGGAGAAGTGCGTGGTGCAGGCGGGCGCCAGATAGTCCGCGCCGAGCGAGCGCTTGCCGTCGGCATCGCCCATATCCTTGAGCCGCTCGCGATAAGCCGATTGCAGGGCGAGCGCATATTCGGCATAGGCGGCCGCGTCTGGCGCGCTTCCCGGCTTCAGGTTCTGCTGCAACAGGCGCAGCGCATGCGCCATGGTCGGTCCGGCCGTGAGCTCCGGCGTCGCAAACACCTTGCCGCCGCGATAGGGGATCGCCAGCGGCTCGCGCAGATGAGCTCGGAACGCGACGAGGTCCTCCACCGACAGCGCGCCGCCGTCGGCCTTGATATCGGATGCGATGCTTCTGGCGAGATCGCCATGGTAGAAATCGCGCGGACCGGCGTCGGCAAGGTGCGACAGCGTCGCCTTCAGCGTGTCCAGCGGCAGTCGCGTCTCGGACTTGATGCCCCATGGCGCGCTTGGCGGCAGGCCGTCCTTCAGGAACGTTGTCGCGCTCGCGGGATAGCGCCGAAGATCGGCCGCCGATGCCGCGATCGTCAGCGTGGTCCACCAGTCAACCAGCAGGCCTTCGCCGGCGAGGGCCGCTGCCGGCGCGACCAGATCCTTCCACGGCAACTTCGCGTGACGGCGATGCGCCTCCTCCATGCCGGCGACGACGCCGGGCACGGCGATCGCGGCGGGGCCGTGGATGTTGCGGTCGTCCTTCACCCGCTGCCAGGGGAACAGATCGGAAGCCGCGCCTTCGCCGCTGAGCGGATAGTCGGCGGCGCGCAGGCTTTGCGGCGCGCACATGCCGTAGTCGATCACTTCGTAGCGATTTTCCGCGGCACGGTAGAGCACCATCGCGCCGCCGCCGCCCATGCCGCTGTTCCAGGGCTCCAGCACGTTGAGCGCGAAGGTGGTGGCGACGATCGCATCCACGCAGTCGCCGCCCGCCGCCAGCACTTGCGCCCCCACTTCGGCCGCCCGCCGCGACTGCGCGGCGACGATGCCGCCTTTGGTTGTGATGGCGGGCTTGCGGACGGTTTGGGCGTGGCTGAACTGGTGCGGCATGATGATGTCTGTGTGCTGTCTTCGGTTTGGCTTCGTTGCGCTGAGCTCCGCAATCGGCGGAGTGCGCGGACAATGGCACATCGTCCCCACCGAGAATATCGAAAGGGAGGCGCGACATGGCTGGTGTGAAGCAGGCGGGGGAGGCGCCAACGCGTGAATGCCCGGGGCATAGGCGAGCGGAAGCGACGCCGTCCTTCGGACGGCTATGCTCGGGCATCACGAGTTGAGAGACCGATCAGTGGGAAGCGGAAGCCGCAGAGCTCAGCGCGCGCGATGCAGCCGGCTGGCCTGATACTTGGCGTGCCATTTCGGGCCAGGCCCGCGCATGTAGTGGAGCTCGGGCCGGTAGGGATTGCCCGCGATCCGGATCAGCGTCTGCCATTTGCCGGCGACGAAGCTCAGGGGCTGGCGGAGCAGGGTCAGTGACGCGAGCAACATGGCATCACCTCAGTGCGGCTTGCCGAGCATGGCAGTGAAGGGGAGGTCGAAGATCTCCTCGCCGTCGGAGCCGCTGACATGGATCACCCAGTCGCGCCAATCCTCAGCGCCGGGCGTCAGGATCATCGCGTTCATGATCTGGGCGGCACGGTCGCGCGCCTCGGTCAGGTTGGTCACGGCTGTGCCGCTGCGATCGATCAGCGTGCCCTCGGTATTGGAGCAGTGAAAATAGACCTGGACCATATGCGTCTCCTATTGGGAGCGATTGGGACGGCAAACCGATACCATTCCAAGCCTTCGCGAAACATTCGGGTCGAGCCCGGTAAGGGAATCTACGGAGATTGGTCGGCGCCAAGCCCCCTGCTGGTTTGATCACAAGGGGGTGTTGATCAACTGGACGGCGTTCCCGCGGCATGGAACAACCCTGGACGGAAAGTCCGGGAGGCGCCGTGAACCACCTCACATTTTGGCGTGAAAGCCGAAGCCTGCGCGCATGCGCGGGCGCCTTGGTGGTGCTCCTGACCCTCCCCTCGGTAGGCTCATCAGAACCGGTCCGCAAGAGCGGCTATGCGATCGGCACGGAGACCTGCGGCAGTGCCGATCTGGCTTTTCCCAGAATCCAGATCGACATGAAGGCCGGATTTTGCGCCGGCCTCGTCGCCAGCGAGGAGGATCGGCTGAAATTCCCGCGGGCGATCATCCAGGTGCCCGGTCGTGACCTGTTCGTGGTCGCCGACATGGCGGGCTGGGGCCATACCGATGGCCGACTGCTGTTGCTCGACCCGCGCGCGCCCCAGGGACGGCGGTTCAAGGAGCTGCTCACTGCAATCGAATATCCGTTTGGCCTCGTGATCGGTCCGGACAAGAAGCTCTATGCCTCGAGCGCGGAGACGATCTTCCGGTTCGATCCGCTCGCCGACAATCCGCGCGACACGGTCGAGACCATCGTCCGTCAGATGCCGGGCCGCCGGATCACATTGCCCGACGGCACCAGGCTCGAGGAGAGCGCGCACCCGCTCAAGCAGTTTGTGTTCGACAGGAACGGCCGGCTGTTCGTCAACATCGGCTCGCACAGCGACGACTGCATCACGCCGGCGCCGATCACGCGACCTTGCGCGGCGGCCGAGGGTGCTTCCGCGATGGCGTCGATCTGGCTGTTCACGCCGCCCCCGGGCGGTATCTTCCCGGCGTTGAAGCCTGGCGAACCCGACCCGCCGCACGGCGTCTATGCGCGCGGCCTGCGCAACTCGATGGCGCTGGCGCTGCACCCGAACTTTCCCGATGCGGGCTATGCCTTCCTGCAAGGCGAGAACGGCCGCGACCTGCCTGACATTTTCAAGCCGAACGAGGAGATCAACGCCATCGAGCAGGGCAGGCATTACGGTTGGCCTTATTGCTACGATTTGTCGACGCCGAGTCCCGAATTCAGGATCGTATTGCAGTCGGGGATCTACAAATCGCTGTGCACCGCCAACGCTCTCTACAAGGCGCCGTTCTCGCTGCTGCCGCCGCACGGCGCGCCGCTCGCGATGCTCTATTATCACGGCGCGAAATTTCCGGAGCTCGAGGGCAAGCTGCTGGTCGGCCTGCATGGCTATCGCCCGACCGGCAGCCGCGTCATCGTCTATGACGTCGACGACCACGGCTTCCCGAAGCCCGCCCCGGCGCCGGTGTCTTATCATGTCAGCTGCGCGGCCGATCCGACCCACAGCTTTCAGACCGAGGGTGGCGACGTCGCGGCCGCGCCGTTCGAGGAGCTGGTCGCAGGCTGGCACCGCGTCAACGGCGCGCGGCCGCAAGGTGCGCCCGTCGGCATGACGGTCGCGGAGGACGGCGCAATCTGGTTGGTCGAGGACAAGAACCAGACCGTGATCCGGATCGACCGCGCCGCGGGCGATGCGCCGCCGCCGTTGCCCTGCGACATGCGTAGCCAGGCGCTGATCGATCAACTGGCTGTCTTCGTGGCCAGAGATGCGCAGAACAGCGTCCGGCTCATCAATTTGCGCAAAGGCCTCGTCGAAAAGCACTGCGTCGGCTGTCACTCGGACTTCGGCCTGAAGCCGGGCCTATCTGACGCTCAGAAGGACGCGACGGTGCTTCGCTTCATGCTGTCGCAGGATGGCTGGATCTATCCTGGTGATCCCGACTCCGGAAAGTTGCGCACGCGGCTTCGTGGGTTAGGCGCGGAGAAGCTGATGCCGCCGGGTGGCGAAGGCCTGCCGAAGGCCGAGCCTGGTTACACGCGCCTGCTCGACACGGCGGATCTGCTGGTGTCAAAAATGGTTCCAGGCATCCGGATGCGGATCAAGTCCGGCCCGCCGCAGCGCAAGTTCTTTGGGAAAACCAACAGGGAATGCGGCGAAATACCGGCTGCCAAGGTCGTCGTCGTGACACAAAGGAACGCTGTAGACAAACCCGGCTTCAGCCGCTTCTTCCGGCCGGCCGATCCCTACCTGAATGGCGAGTGCAGCGACGGCGATGGCTATTACATCCGGCAGGAATTTCTGGTGCCTGTGCAGTAGCGTTGTTCTCGTCCTTGCGACGGCACAGGCACGAGCAGAAACAAAACTGTTCGAAAGCGTGCAGGTGACGCCATCAGGCGAATACACCTTCGGCATCGAAGGGCCGGCCGCCGATCTCGACGGCAATCTCTTCGTCGTCAATTTCGGCAAGCCCGGCACCATCGGCAAGCTGCCTGTCGGCGGCGCGGCGTCCGAGCCCTTCACGGCGCTGCCCGAGGGCAGCGTCGGCAATGCCATCCGCTTCGCGCGCGACGGCACCATGTTCATTGCCGACTACAAGAAGCACAACATCTTCGCGATCCCGAAGGGATCGACCGAGCCCGCCATCTGGTTTCACTCCGACGAGATGAACCAGCCCAACGACATCACCATCGCCCGCGACGGCACGATCTACGCGAGTGATCCGAACTGGAAAGGTCGCGAAGGCCATATCTGGCGCATCGCGAAGGCAGCCGACGGAACGGTGCAGGGACAGCTCATGTCGGCGCCGCGCGCGATGGGCACCACCAACGGCATCGATCTCAGCCCCGATGACAAGACGCTCTATGTCGGGGAATCCAGCAGCGGCCAGATCTGGTCCTACACGATCGGCGGCAACGAGCTCACCAGTCCAAAACTCGTCAAGGCGTTTCAGCCCGACAGCGTCGATGGCCTGCGCACCGACATGGCTGGCCGCCTCTATGTCGCGCGCATCCTCAAGGGCACCATCACGTTGATGAAGGCCAATGGCGCGGTCGAGCGGGAGATCGCGCTGAGGGCCAAGGAGCCGACCAACCTCGCTTTCGGCGGCCACGACGGCAAGACGATCTTCGTCACCCAGCGTCAGGGCGGCTTCGTCGAGTCCTTTCGCACCGACCAGCAGGGCCGCGAGCACTGCCTCCAGCGCGGGCGTTGCTGAGCTTCACGAGCGATCTGCTTCAGGCGCAGGGCGGTGCGAAAGGGACGGCATTCTTCTTGCTTGCATCTCGCCGCCGCGGGGATTTAGACATCTGTGGCACCCTCAAAGCGACCACGGAGTGTTCGAGTGAAAGCCGTCCATACCGAGCTGCATCGCAGCCACGATCCGCAATTCTTCCTGGTTCGCGGTGTCGTCAAGCGTACCACCGAGCAGCCCGAACGTGCCGACCGCCTGCTCAAAGGCCTCAAGGACGGCAAGCACCAACTGGTCGAACCAACCACATTCGGGCAGGGGCCGCGTGCGCGCATCCACAGTCCGGAATATCTGTCGTTCCTGAGCGAGGCCTGGGACGCCTGGACCGCGCTCGGCGATTCCGGTCCGGAGATGATCGGCAACATCCATCCGGTGCGCCATGCCGCGACTTATCCCACCCATATCACCGGCAAGCTCGGCTGGCACACCGCCGACACCGCGGCGCCGATCGGCCCGGGCACCTGGGCCGCGGCCTGCGCTGCGACCGACGTCGCGGTCACCGCGGCACAGATGGTGATGGACGGCGAGGACGCGACCTATGCGCTCTGCCGTCCGCCCGGTCATCACGCCTATCGCGACATGGCCGGCGGCTTCTGCTTCCTCAACAACAGCGCGATCGCGGCGGCGCATCTGCGGCAGAAGCACGAGCGCGTCGTGATCCTCGACGTCGACGTCCATCACGGCAACGGCACGCAAGGAATTTTTTACGCGCGGCCGGACGTCTACACGGTCTCGATCCATGCCGATCCCGTCGCGTATTATCCTTACGTGTGGGGCTACGCACATGAGCGCGGTGAAGGTCCCGGCCTCGGCACAAATCTCAACATTCCCCTGGCGATCGGCACCGGAGATGACGGCTACATCCAGGCGATGGACGTCGCACGCAAGGCGATCGAGTCCTTTGCGCCTGGCGCCCTCGTCATCGCGCTCGGCCTCGACGCCTCCGAGCACGATCCGCTGAAGGGTCTCGCCGTCACCACGCGCGGCTTCCGCCGCATCGGCCAGGCCATCGCGAAGTTGGGCCTGCCGACCGTGTTCGTGCAGGAGGGCGGCTATCTCTCTGACATCCTCGGCGCGAACCTGACCTCGGTGCTGGCGGGGTTCGAAGAGGCGCGGTGAAGTTTACCTCTCCCCGCTTGCGGGGAGAGGTCGGAATTTGCGCGAGCAAATTCCGGGTGAGGGGGTACAGGTCTCAGGCATATCTCGCCCGCAGAGAGAGCCCCTCACCCCGACCCTCTCCCCGTAAGAACGGGGAGAGGGAGAAGAGGCACTTCCTTGATAATTCGATCTCAAAACATCCCGCTTACCGCGAGCGCCTTGCAGACGTGCTGCATCTCGGTCTCGTCCGCGACCATGTCGAGCATGATCGTGGTCAGCCCCTTGGCGGCAAACTCCTTCAGCTTCGCGCCGATCTCCGCGTAGCTGCCGACGAGGTAGGGGCAGTCGGCCTGGAAGGTCAGGAACGGCAGCAGCCAGTAGCCATTGTCTGCGAGCTCGCCGCTCTGGCCCTCGTAGAGGCGCCGCTTCCACACCGAGTCGCTGTTTTCCACGGTGAGCGCGAGCAGCTCGCGATCGTCGGCATTATCGCGGAACCGCGCCTTTGCCACTTGCCGTGCCTCGTCGCGTCCCTCGCGGGCAAAAATGCCGAAATTCATTCCTGGTGCGTCGAGGCCGCGGTCGAGATCGGGCGGTAGCATCTGCATCTTGATGCAGCCGGTCTCCTTCGCCACGCGCCGTGCCGCCTCGGACTGGCCCGCGACCAGAAATTCCGGCATCAGCTCCGGCGGCAGGCGCGGCCGCAGTTGCAGATTGCTTGCGCGGTAGAACCGGCCCTCGAAACTCGCCGGTCGCGGGCTTGCCAGCAGCTGGCGCATCAGCGAGACGAATTCGCCGAGCCGGACATAGCGGTCGGCATGCAACTGCTCGTCGCCCAGCCCCTGCAGATCGCTGACCGCAGTTCCCGTGATCATGTTGAGATAGACCTTGCGGCTGTGGAGCTGCGCAAAGGACGAGACGAATTTTGCCGCCGTGAACGGGTGCATGTAGACCGGATTGACCGCGATCAGCGGCGAGGACCTCGTCGTCTCGCCGATGATGTGCTGGGCCATCGCCCAGGGCTCGACGAACACGTCGTTGCCTTCGAACAGCAGGATGCCTTCGAAGCCGTTGCGGTCGGCGAACTGCGCCACTCGCATCAACTCACCGACATATTTCTTGGGGTCGCGGTTGCGCGAAATCGCGGGAAAGACACGCAGCCGCGGCGTCATTCAGCTGCCTCCTGCAGCGGCCACGCATTGCGCGTGATGGGAAGGCCGCCGCTGGCGCGGGAGCCGTCGGCGATCGCGAGACGATGCGAGGGCGACGGCGAGATCAGCTGGAATCGCCACCCTTGCGGATCGTCGGCGATATCGGGCTTGAAGCTGATCTCGATGGCCTCGCGAGATACCTGCATGGCGAAGGCGTCGAGCGGCAAATTGAGGCCGAAACCTCTGGCCTTCAGATAGGCTTCTTTCAGCGTCCAGTAGTCGAAGAAGCGCTCGGTCGCGGCGGGCTCCGGCAGCCCGCGCAGCGCTTCGACCTCTTCCGGCGCGAAGAACCGAAGCGCGGTCGACAGCGGCGCCACCCGACGCGACACGGTCTCGACGTCGACGCCGACGGTCTCATGCCCTGACACGACGCAGGCGACGCAGCCGTCGGCGTGCGACAGGCTGAAATGCAGCGTGCTCGAGGTCTTGGGCGATGCGACAAACGGCCGCCCGTAACGCCCGGCCGCAAATGACCAGTCGGTCGGTGCGACCTCAGGTGCGACGTGGGAGAGCGCAAGGCGCAACATCGCGTGCGCGAAAATATACTGTCGCTGGTGCCGCTCGAACACGAAGCGGTCGGCTCGTACCCGTTCGTCGACCGAGAGCAGGCGCCGGCACGTATCAACCGCATCCGGCGCGTCAAAAGTCTCGATCAGTCCGACAAACAGTTCAATTCTGTCGTCTGCCATCAATTGGGCCCATGGCGTCAGGCCGGGGCCAAATCCCCTGCCATGACGGAAGAATCAACTGAGCAAGAATCAACTGAGCGGACCGCTTCTAGCGGTCCACTCCGGCGAATCCTTGTCGATTGCTGGCCGGTTTACGGGCGCAAGCTTGTGCGAGACCCCAACTCGACAGGCGAGCGGCCAAATCTGAAAACTGAAGCCCGAAAACTGAAGCCTGAAGATTCGTGCGGCGTCCCGGCCGACGAGTCTTACGTCTTCTTCTTCTTCTTGGACTTCTTGGAGCCGCCCAGCATCGAAATGCTGGCGTCGACGTCCTTCAGCGCGGACTGCAGCTTCTTCTTCTCGGCACCGAGCAACTTCTGCAGGGCCTTGCGGTCCTTGTCACTCAACGAGGTGCCCTTGGTAAATTTGATGAAACCCATAACGAACTCCCCGGTTGAAAATAATCGTCCAAATCAAAACGCGAGAATAATCTTGCGCGATGGCGCCAAATAATCAAGATGCAACTTGGTCATTCACAGCTTTGACGGGTGACCCCGTATTCGCCCGTGCTGTACGGCCGGTCATGCCGCCCTGCGATTGAGCAATCGGCCGAGTGGTGCGTTGGGTTGGGCGAGGGCCGCCCCGAGCAGCGCGACGAGATACTCCATCCACTGGCCGACCGTAGCGCGGTCGAGCAGCTCGCTCTTGTAGTTGCATGAACCGGTGATTCCCGTCGGCCGCTCCTTGAGCATCAGCGACAGCCAGGTCTGGTCGATCGGCAGCACCGGCTGGCCTTCGCGGGCGATGTTGCCGATCGATCCTGTCGTGAGATCAGGCAAATCGAGCGGCTGGCGCAGCGGATTTTGCAGGGTGAAATAGACCTGGAGCAGCGAGGCTGGATTGACCCCCTCCTGCTCCAGATGGTCGGCCAGGATGTTGAACGGCAGCTCCTGGCGCGCATGCGCGTCAAGCACGCTCTGGCGGACCCGGACCACGGCCTGCACGAACGACAGCTCCGGCGTGATTTTGGTGCGAACGATCACCGTGTTCTCGAACGGACCGACGATCCGGTCGGTGTCCGGCTGGGCGCGATTGGCCATGGCGGTGGCGATCGAGATGTCGTGGCGGCCGGTCCGCGCGAGCAGCACGGCTTTCAAGCCGGTCAGCAGACACATGAACAGCGTGCAATTGTGCTGGCCGGCGAAAGCCGCGAGCCGGCCGATCAGCTCACGATCCAGGCTGACGAGATGGTGTCCCCTGGACGGGCCCGGACTTGATCCGCCCTCGAAGAGGGGAGGCGCCCCGCGCAAATTCTCCGTCCAGTCGGCCGCCTGATGGCGGGCGGCATCGGTGCCGCACCACCAGCGCTGCCAGCGCGCTACATCCGAAAAGGCCGGCGGCGGTTTCGGCAGCGGCACCGATGGGTATCCGGCCAGCGCCGCATAACGGTTGGATAATTCCTCGAACAGCACGCCGATCGACCAGCCATCCACGACGGCGTGGTGCAGCGTCAGCAGCAAGACGTGATCGTCATCGTGGAGCCGCAACAGCCGGGCGCGCAGCAGCGGCGCGCGCGTGGTGTCGATCGGGACATAGGTCTCCTGTTCGATCAGGAGATCGATCTTGCGGAGCTCCAGCGCCTTGCGCCGCTTGTTGTTGTGGGGCTGACCGTCGCCGATCGTCTCGACACTCATGACACGGCCGAGGGCGCCGGGCGCGGCGACGTGGCTGACGGGCTCCCCGCCGCTCCAGCCGAAATGGGTCCGCAGCGATTCGTGCCGGCGCACGATGTCGTCGATCGTCTGCGCCAGGGCGGCCAGATTGAGCGGCCCCTGGAGACGGAAGGCGAAAGGCAGGTTGAACAGCGGCAAACCCGAAAGATTCTGCTCGATCCGCAGCATTTGGTCCTGCGCGATCGAGAGCGTGGGAGGGCTGCCTTCGGCCAGGCTCGCTGTAGCCAGCCTTGCGAAACTTGCGGCCGGCTTGCGCGGCTTTGCCGCCACGGCCTCGTCGACCCGCCGGGCAAGCTCGTCGATCGTCGGTGCCTCGAAGATGGTCTTGATCGGCAGCGACACGCCGAGCGCCCGAGCGATGCGCGCCATCGCCTGGCCCGCCAGCAGCGAATGACCGCCGAGGTCGAAGAAATTATCGGTGACGCCGAGGCTCTCGATCTTCAGCAGGTCGATCCAGATGTCGGACAGCACCTTTTCGGTGAAGCGCCGCGCCGGCACGGCCGCATCCGGTCCGGACGTTTCCTGCTGCGCCGGCGCCAGCAGCGCGGTGCGGTCGATCTTGCCATGGGCATTGAGCGGCACCTGATCCAGGAACAGGAACGCGGAGGGGATGGCATGGCCCGGCAGCCAACTCTGCAGGAAGTCGCGCAGCTCGCTGGCGCTGCTCCGGCTGCCCGATCTTGCGACGATATGGGCAATCAGCCTGACATCGCCGGTTGCTTCGCGGCGCGGCTCGACGATGCCGGCGCGCACACTGGGATGGTCGGCAAGCGCGTTCTCGATCTCCTTGAGCTCGATACGGTAGCCGCGAACCTTGACCTGATGGTCGGCGCGACCGAGGCATTCGATCGTTCCGTCGGCGCGGCGGCGGGCGAGATCGCCGGTCCGGTACAGCCGGCTGCTTGCTTTGCGCGAGAACGGATCGGGCAGGAAGCGCTGCCGGTTCTGCGCGGGGTCGTTGACATAGCCGCGGCCTACACCGGCGCCACCGATGCAGAGCTCGCCGGTCACGCCGACCGGCTGCGGCTGCAGGCTTGCGTCGAGCACGTAGAGCTGGGTATTCGGCAGCGGCGCGCCGACCGGGACGTTGCCCGTCCGGGTCGTCGGTGCCCTGGTCAGGCGATGCAGCGAGACGTCGTCGGAACATTCCGAGGCACCATAGGCGTTGATCAGCGGCACTTTCGGACAGCGGGCGAACCAGGCCTTGCAGAGATCGACGGGCAGCGGTTCGCCCGTCGAGATCAGAAGGCGCAGCCTCGCAAAGGCGCGTCGGACCTGTGCCTCGTCCATGCGATCGAGGATCACACGCAGCAGCGATGGGACGATCTCGAGCACCGTGATGCCCTCGCGCTCGATCTCGCGCGCGAGCAAAATCGGGTCCTGCACGATCGCGGTACCGCACACATGGACCCGCGCACCGACTATGGGCCCCGCGAGGAACTGCCACACCGAGATGACAAAACTCTGCGGCGCGGTCTGCGCGATCACGTCCCGGGACGTGAGTTTCAGCTCGGAGATGAGCGAGGCCAGATGGTTCGAAAGCCCGCGCTGCTCGATCATGACGCCCTTCGGCGCGCCGGACGACCCGGAAGTGTAGATGAGATAGGCAAGGCTCGACGCCGCGCGCCGCGTTGCACGGGCCGGCTTGGTCGACGCCGGCGCGATCGCGTCCTCGAGCTCGGCCACCTGAAGGCGCTCGACCAGCGGTTCGAGCAGCGCCTCGACCATGGACGACTGCGCCCGTCCGGTCAGCAGCATGCGGGCGCCGCTCGATCCGAGGATGGTTGCGAGCCGTGCCGGCGGCTGGTCGGGATCGAGATTGAGGAAGGCGGCGCCCACGCGTTGCACGGCGATCATCGCGGCGAGCAGGTCGGCCCCGCGATCTGCAAGCAAGGCGACCACGGTCTCGGCGCCGACGCCTTCGAGGGCAAGCCAGCGCGCGGCCGCTTGGCTGCGGCGCGCCAGCTCGCGGTAGCTCAGGGATGTGCGGCCGTCCGACACGGCGATCGCGTTCGGCGTCTTCTTGGCCTGGCGGTCGAAACCTTCGCTCAAATTGCCGCGCGTGGCGAAATCGGCCGGCACGCCCCGGCCCTGCGCCAGCAGCTGCCGGCGTTCGGTCTCGCTCAGGAGTGGCAGGTGCGAGATGCGCTGCTCCGGATCGGCGATGACGGATTTGAGCAGGGTTTTGAACTGAGCGGCCATGCCCTCGATCGTCGCCGCGTCGAACAGATCGGTGGCGTATTCGAAGAAGCCGGTGAAACGGCCGTCGGCCTCGACCAGTTCGAGCGTGATGTCGAATCGCGCCACTTGTGGATCGATCTCGATCCGCCGCGTCGACAGACCGGAGAATCGTGCCGCCTCAATCGAGGCGTTCTGGAGGATGAACATGATCCGGAACAGCGGATTGCCGTCGCTCCTTCGCGCGATCTGAAGCGCGCGCAGGACCTCTTCGATCGGGAGGTCCTGGTTGCGATAGGCATCGAGCGTGACCTGCCGGACCCGGCGCAACATGTCGCCGAAGCTCGGATCGCCGCCGAAATCATTGCGCAGGATCAGAGTGTTGGCGAACAGTCCGATCAGGCGCTCGCTCTCGATCTGGTTGCGGTTGGCGATCAGCGATCCCGTCGCGACATCCTCGTGTCCGGTGTGACGGAACAGCAGGCACTGGAACATTGCGAGCAGGGTCATGAAGGGCGTGACGCCCTGGTTCTGGCTCAGCGCACGCAAGTCGGCCGACAGAGTCTTGGAGAATTCGAGATAGTGACGGGCACCGTGGCCGCTCCAGACCTCCGGCCTTGGCCGGTCGGTCCGCAGCGGCAGCGTGGTGACGCCGTCCAGTTGCGTCCGCCAGTAATCGAGCTGCTCCTTGGCCGCCGGCGTCTTGGCCCAGCTCTGCTGCCAGAGCGCAAAGTCGCGGTACTGGAAGGCGGGCGCAGGCAGTGTTGCCACGTCGTTCTTGCGCGCTGCCGAATAATGGACGGCGAGTTCTTCCCAGAACAGTCGCTGCGACCAGCCGTCGGTGACGAGATGATGGACGTTGACCACGAGCGCGTGGCTGCTCTTGTCGAACGAGAGCAGCGTGACCTTCAGCGGCGCCTCGTGCGCAAGGTCGAACGGATGTTGCGCGAGCCGGAGCGCTTCGCGCCTGACAACAGCGGCCCGCTTGTCCGCCGGGCAGGGCTTGAGCTTGATCCGCTCGAACTGCGGCGGCAATTGCAGCACAAGCTGCACCGGCTCGCCCTCGCGTTCGATGATGACCGACCGCAACGCCTCATGGCGGGCAGAGACCGCGGCAAGGCTCGCAGAAAGTGCGGCGACATCGAGCCCACCCTTGAGGAGCGCGACTTCGACGACGTTATAATTGTAGCGCGTGGGGTCGAGCCGCGAGAGCACGTACATCCGCTGCTGCTGGAACGACAGCGGCGCGTCTGCTTCGCCGGCTTGGCGCCAGGCCGGCAGCATCGTTTCGCGATGGCTTGCGGCGGTCTCGATCCGGTCCGCAAGCGCGGCGGGCGTGGCGCAATCGAAAACGTCCTCGAACGAGAAATCGACATTGAAGCGTTCGCGCAGGCGCGAGCGCATCTGCGTCACCGCGAGCGAGTCCGCACCCAGCGCAAAGACGTCCTGATCGCCCCCGACCTGTGGCAGCTCCAGCAAATTGGCCCAGATCCCGGCGAGCTCAGTCTCCAGCGCGTTGCGCGGCAGACGGGCCTCCTCCTCGCCGCCGCCCATTGTTGCGATCAGCTCGGCCAGCGCATTGCGCTTGACCTTGCCGCTGGCGCCTTTCGGCAGCGTCGCCACGCTACGGATCAGGCTCGGCACCTTGTAGGCCGCAAGCCGTTTCCGGGCGAACTGGCGCAACTGGTCCGAGGTCGCCTCGGAATTCGGCCGCAGCACCACGATTGCGGCGACGTTCTCGCCGAGCTTCGGGTGCGGGACGGCAAACACGCCGGCCTCCAGCACCGCCGGATGGCTGAGCAGGACATCTTCGACCTCCAGGGGCGAGATATTCTGCCCGCCGCGGTTGATGACGTCCTTGATACGGCCGACGATGAAGAGATAGCCGTCGGCGTCGAGATAGCCGAGATCGCCGGTCCGGAACCAGCCGTTGCGGAATGCGGCCTGCGTCGCCGCCTCGTCATTATAGTAGCCGTGGCTCATATTGGGTCCGCGCAGCATGATCTCGCCGTGCTCGCCGCTGGCGAGCGCGCGGCCGGTCTCGTCCATGATGGCGATCTCGGGGCCCGCGGCGCGGCCGACCGATCCGACCTTGCGCAGCTCGAACGGGTTGGCCGCGATCTGCGAGGCCGCCTCCGTCATGCCGTAGGTTTCGAGCACGGGAACGCCGAACGTCGCCTCCAGTCCGTCGAGGATCGCAGGCGCAAGCGACGCCGAGGCGGAGCGGATCACGCGCAGCGAGGACGATCGGGCAAGATCCGGGTCGGCCTCCGCCGCCGTCAGCAGCGCGCGATGGATGGTCGGCACGGCCGTGTACCAGGTCGGTTGCAGCTGCCGCATCCAGCCGAAGAAGGAGGCTGCGTCGAAATCCTCGGTACAGATCACGCTGGAGCCCGCGGCCAGCGCCGTTAGCAGGCCGGAGATCAAACCATGGGCGTGAAACAGTGGCAGGACGTTGAGCAGACGATCGTGGGACGCAAGCGACAGCACGCGGCCGGCATTGTAGGCGGAGAGGCACACATGGCGATGCGTCAGCGGCACCATCTTCGGCCGCGCCGCGGTGCCCGAGGTCAGCAGGATGAACGCGTCATCGTCGCCGCGCGAGGCGCCGCTGCTGCTCGCCGGTCCAACAGCCGGCCCGACGAACGTGCAGCCGCCGAGATCGTCTTGCGCCCCCGGCACGAAATCGATCATGGCAATATCGAGCGCCTTGGCGACATCGCGGGCCGCCGAGTTCGTGTCGGCCCGGGTGACGAGCGCCGTCAGCTTCAATTCGCTGAAATAGCGTTGCAGCTCGTCCACCGTCAGATCGGGATTGACGGGGACGCAAGCGCAGCTCGAGGCGACCGCGATCAGGGCCAGTGCGCTGTCGGCACCGCGCGGCAGCGCAACCGCAATGCGGTCGGCAGGGGCGATGCCAAACCCGCGCAGCGTGCGGACGAGATCCTGCGTCCGCGCGCCAATCCCGCCGTAGTTGAGGACCGGCCGGCCGGGGGCGAGGAGGGCGGGGGCCGCCGGCGTCTTGCGGGCATGGAAATCGAGAAGACCGCCGATATCCGCGAATATCTCCGTTTCGGCCGTCGTGCCGGCCAATTCCTGCGGCGCTGGGCGTGTGGCGTCCGACAATTCCGTTCCCTTTTGATCCGATTGGGCTATTCTTCCAAGAAGTTAGGGAACGCGTCCAGTCTGAGGTGAAGTTTTGGCCCCAAAATCTGTGGTTGCGGGGCCCTAAGCCCTTCGACGGAGTGATTGGTCGGGCGGAATCACCATGCTGGAGAATGAGCCGGGCACGGGAGCGGAAGGCGGGCTGAAGCGCTGGCTCGAGGGTATCGGTCTTAGCCACTATACCGATCTCTTCGCGCAGCACCGTCTCGATCTCGACGTCATGGGAGACCTGACCGAATCCGATCTCGTCGAGCTTGGATTGCCGCTCGGCGATCGGAAGCGGCTCCAGCGAGCCATGACCGCGTTGTTCCGGGCCGAAACCGCTGAAAAGCCCGACGCGACGGCGCGCCCGCAAGTCCGGACGGAGGTCGGCGCCGAGCGGCGTCAGCTCACCACCATGTTCTGCGACATGGTGGATTCCACCTCGCTTTCGGTGCAGTTCGATCCGGAAGACGTGCGCGACATGATCGCGAGCTTCCGCGAAACCTGTGTCCGCGTGGTGAAGCATTACGAAGGTTTTGCCGCCCGCTTCGTCGGGGACGGTATTTTGGTCTATTTCGGCTATCCGACCGCACATGAGGACGACGCCGAGCGCGCCGTGCGAGCGGGGCTGGAAATCGTCCGGGTGCTGTCGACCGCCCGCGCGATCGAGCCACGTGGTGCGCTCAGCCACTCACCCGCCGTCCGCATCGGCATCGCGACCGGTCTCGTCGTGGTTGGGGACCTCGTCGGACAGGGCACCGAAGAGCGCGACTCCGCGGTCGGAGAAACCGTCAATCTCGCCGCGCGGCTGCAAAGTCTGGCGCCGCCCAACGGCGTGGTGATTTCCACGTCGACCCAGTCGCTGCTGAAGGGGAAGTTCGACTACCGCGATCTCGGCGTCCACGCGCTGAAGGGCATCTCGGAGAAGGCCCAGGCTTGGCACGTGATGCGCGCCTCGCGGGTGGAGACCCGCTTCGCCGCCGCGATGGGCACGCGGCTGACCCCGCTCGTCAACCGCGAGGAGGAGATTGCGCTGCTGATGGGGCGCTGGCAGCAGGCCAAGGAGGGCGAGGGCCAGGTCGTGGTCAAGTTCGGCGAGCCCGGCATCGGCAAGTCGCGCATCATCCAGGAAATCTTCGAACGGATCGCCGGTGACCGCCATGGACAGGTCTCGTTCCAGTGCTCGCCCTATTACACCTCCACGGCGTTCTATCCGTTCGCCGAGCAGCTCAAATACTCTCTCGGTCTCGATCGCGAGGATGCGTCCGTGCAGTCGCTGGCGAGCCTGGAGACCGCGATCGCTGCCGCTCATGGCGACATCGAGCAGGTTGCGCCGCTGCTTGCCGCGCTGTTGTCCATTCCGACCGGTGACCGCTATCCGCCACTGGAGCTGTCGCCGCAGCAGCAAAAGGATGCGACCGTCGCGGCGCTGGTCAATCATTTCCTCGGCCTTGCGCGCGAGCAGCCGCTGGTGATCGCATTCGAGGATCTGCACTGGATCGACCCGACGTCCCGTGAGGTGATCGATCTCCTGGTCGATCGGGCACAGAACCGGGCAATCCTGGTCATCATCACCGCGCGCACCGAATTCCAGCCGAGCTGGAACGCCCATTCGCATATCACGACCCTGGTGCTGAGCCGGTTGAGCCGGCAGTTGCGCGCGACGCTGGTCGAGCGCGTGGCGGGACGCGAGCTTCCCAAGGAGGTCATCGAGGAGATCATCGTCAAGACCGACGGCGTGCCGCTGTTCCTGGAGGAGCTGACCAAGACGGTTCTCGAATCCAACCTCCTGACCGAACGGCACGGGCGCTACGTCCTGTCGGGCCCGTGGCGGCAGCTCGCGATCCCGGCGACGCTGACGGACTCGCTGATGGCGCGGCTGGACCGGATGGGGCCGTTCAAGCGGATCGCGCAGATCGGCGCCACTATCGGCCGCGAATTCTCCTATGAGACTCTGCACGCGGTCGCCAACACACCCGCCGAACAGATCGAGGCCGCGCTCAATCATTTGGAGGAGGCCGGACTGATCATGCGCCGCGGCCATCCGCCCGACGCGCTCTACTCCTTCAAGCACGTGATGATTCAGAACGCCGCGCATGCGAGCTTGCTGCACAGCGAGCGGCGCAAGCTGCATTCCCGGATCGCCCAGGTGCTCGCCGAGATGTATCCCGAGAAGACCGAGCGCGAACCGGAATTGCTCGCCCATCATATGACCGAATCCGGCCAGAGCGAGAGCGCCGCCAGCTTCTGGCTCAAGGCCGGCAAGCAGGCGGCCAAGAGTGGCGCCAATCTGGAGGCGATCGGGCATCTGGGCCGCGGCCTCAGCGTCGTGCAGGCCAATGCGCGCATGCAGGGCGCCGACGAGATGGAGCTCGAACTGCGCATCGCGCTCGGCAACGCGCTGATCGCCGCCAAGGGCTATGCCGTGCAGGAGGTCGAGGAGAACTACGTTCGCGCCCTCGAACTCGGCCAGCAGCTCGACGACGACGAAAAGGCCTTCGCCGCCACGCGCGGGCTCTGGGTCTGTCATTTCATCCGCGCCGATCTGACCCGCGCGCACGATCTCAGCGTCGAGCTGTTGAAGTTCGCCAAGCGCGAGCGGCTGAACGAGGGGACACAGCCGGCGCAGCAGACCGGCTATCTGATCGAGGCGCATCGCTCGATCGCGATGACCATGCTCTATCGCGGGCGCTTTGCCGCGTCCCAGCATCATCTGCACCGCTGCATCGACCTCTACAGCCCCGACCTGCACTCCGATCTGATGGAGCGGCACGGCACCGATCCCGGCGTCGTCTCGCTGTCCTATCTCGGCTATCTGCTGTGGTTCCTCGGCCGGCCCGACGCGGCGCGCCAGCACAGCGAGCAGGCGATCGCGAACGCCGAGAAGATCCGCCACCCCTTCACGCTCGCCTTCGCGCTCGTGTTCGGCGCCTATCTCTGCCAGCATTTGCGCGATGTCGAGGGCACGCGCGACCACGCCAACCGTGCCATGATCATCGCCACCGAGCACAACTTCCTGCACTGGAAGCAGCAGGCGGCGATCCTGCGCGGCTGGGCGCTGGCGCAGCTCGGCGAGGCCGACGAAGGCCTCAGCCAGATGCGGTTCGGCCTCGACGAATACGAAGCGATGGATTCCTGGCTCGCCGGCTGCTGGTTTCGCTGCCTGCTTGCGGAGGCCTACGCCAAGGTCGGGATGCGCGATGCCGCCTTGCGCGCGCTGGACGGTGCGCTCGCGACCGCAAGACGGACCGGCGACCACTCCTACCTCGCCGAAGTCTACCGCCTGCAAGGCGAGATCACCCTGTCGGACGGGAATCCGGCCTCGGTGCAGGAGGCCGAGGACCTGTTCAACCTGTCGCTGGAGATCGCGCGCAAACAGGGCGCGCTGTCCTGGGAGCTTCGCACGGCCGTCAGCCTCGCGCGCCTGTCGCACGAAGGCGGCAAGCGCGAGCACGCTCGTCTCCTGCTCGTACCGATCCTCGGCAAGTTCAGCGAGGGCTTCTCCACGCCGGACCTGAAACAGGCGATGCAACTGATCGACGAGCTCGGCGCGGGCGCGCTCGTTCGTGAACAGGCCGATCCCTGAGATGAGCGATCTTGCCGCCGCGCGTGCGCGTTACGTGGAGCTGATCGCAAGGCGCGAGCGGATCTCTTCAACGCGCCTGCTCGAAGCCCTCGGCACTGTTCCGCGCGAAAAGTTTCTGGCGAAGGGACCGTGGCGCATCAAGAGCGAGGCGGCGCGCAACTATCGGCTGACGCCGGATGCCGATCCCGTTCATCTCCAGGACAATGTGCTGGTCGCGATCGATGCGCGCCGCAAGCTCGACACCGGACTGCCGAGCCTGTGGGCGCACTTCATCGATTTGCTCGACGTCGGGGAAAAAGACCGTGTGGTCCAGATCGGCTGCGGGCTCGGCTATTTCTCGGCCGTGCTGTCGAAGATCGTCGGCCCGAAGGGCAGGGTGCAGGCAATCGAATGCGACGAGCGGCTTGCGGCGCGGGCCGCAACCTATCTTGGCGCCTATCGCAACGTCGCGGTCGTCCATGGCGACGGATGCGAGGACATCGGCGAGCCCGCCGACGTGATCATCGTTCATGCCGGCTTCTCGCAGCCGCATCCGCTGTGGCTTCGGTCGCTTCGTCCGCGCGGCCGCCTTCTGGTGCCGCTGACCCAGCGGGACCGCGAAGGCGCCGCGCTCAAGATCACCCGCAAGGGCAAGGGGTTCGAAGCCGAGGCGGTGCAGCAGATCCGGATCTTCCCCGGTCAGGGTCGAGGCGTGACCGCGCTCGACGACCGCGTCGCCGACTGGTGGCAGCGCGCCTCCGCACTGGCGACGCTGCGTTTTCGCGGCATCGAGCAGGGGCTGCCGTCGGATGGCTAATGCTTCGTTTCATTTTACCTTGATTGCGAATGTAAGTATTCAACACGCCTCGGCGCCGCTATGACTGCGGCCTGATCGCCATACGAGCGCGCGCCATGCATTCCGTTGCCCTGCTGACCGCCAGCTACGCCAAGGATATCGAGCGCTTTTCGCTGCTCAGCGAAAGCATCGACACCTGGTTGACGGGCTACACGCGGCATTATGTTCTCGTTAACGATGAGGATCTGCCGCTGTTCGCGCGGTTCGCTTCCGACAAGCGCGTCATCGTTCCGGCCTCGCGCTATTTGCCGAAATGGCTGTGGGCGCTGCCGCCGGCTCTGCAGTTCATCAGCAAACGGCGCGTCTGGCTGTCGCTGCTGTCGTCACCTGTTCATGGCTGGCACATTCAGCAGATTCTCAAGATCGCCGGCGTCCTCAACGCGCCGGAGCAGCGCGTCTGCATCCTGGATTCGGACAATCTGTTCTTCCGCGAATTCGACGTCGGCCAGTATGCCGGCGCCGAGAAGACGCCGCTATTCGTCACGCGCAACGGGATCGACGCCGCCCACCCCTTGCATGTCCTGTGGCTCCGCACCGTCGATCAGCTCCTTGGCATCAAGGACCGGTCCTTCCCTGCGGACGACTATGTCGGCAACGCGCTGGTCTGGGACAAGGACACCGCGCGTGCGATGACTGAGGCGATCAAGTCGGCGACGGGATTGAACTGGGTTCTGGCACTGTGCCGGAAGAAGAAGTTCTCGGAATATCTCATGTACGGCCATTTCGTCGCGAACGCGCCCGCGCATCTGGCCGCCCATCGGGTCACCGAAGACAGCATCGCGGTCTCGCATTGGGACGACACGCGCCTCGACCGCCCGGCCATCGAAGCGATGATGCGCGCCGCTTCGCCCGACCAGGTGGCGCTGTGCATCCAATCCTATTCGTCGACCTCGATCGACGACATCCGCGACGTGTTCCGTCTCAGCTCGCGCGACCGTCGCGGTCCGAGCCTGTCTCCGGAGGACATGGGGGACGAGGTTCAGTTCGAGGCTCCGAAGACGCGCTGAGACCCGGCGCCTTCACGCGTCTCTCGTGAACTTGCTGATCACGTTCATGAACGGCTTCGGCTTGAACTCGCCGTCAAGCGGCAAAGGACGGTTCGGCTGCTTGTCGGGCCGGGCAAAGGTGCCGTTGATCCAGCTGTAGCGGTCCGAGAGACCCCAGGTCAGGATCGAGCGCACCGGTCCGCTGGTCGAGATCGCGGTCAAGAGATCGTCGACGCGCTTGGCGACGATGGCATCGCGCTCTGCCGGCGTCCCCGTCAGCTTCTGGTCGTCGACATCGAGCTCGGTGACGAGCACCTCGAGCCCCCAGGCGCGCAGCTCGGTGGCGAATTCCGCGAGCCCATGGGTGTCGATCTCGAGCTCGGCATGCAGATGCGATTGCAATCCCACGGCGTGCAACGGCACGCCCTGGTCGAGCAGGTCCATGATGAGATGGCGGTAGGCCGCGCGCTTCGCAATGAACGTGTCCTTTGCCGACTCGATGTCGTATTCGTTGATCGCGAGCTTGACCAAGGGATCGGCCGCGGCCGCCGTGCGGAACGCCAGCGGAATCCAGCGATTGCCCAGATGCTGCGTCCAGAACGACTCGCGGCGGTCTTTCGGGCTGCGTGGATTGTCCGGGATCGGCTCGTTGACGACATCCCACGACGTCAGCTTGTCCTTGTAATAGGAGACGACGGTGCCGATGTGGTCGATGTAGGCGCGCTCGACGCCCTCGGTATCCTTGATCTGCTTGGTCCAGTCCGGAATGTCGTGATACCAGGCGAGCGCGTGCCCGCGCATCGTCAGGTCGTTCTGCCGGGCGAAATCCAGGATCGCGTCGGCACGTTCGAAAGCAAAGGTGTGCGCGTCGGGACGCAGCATCGGCCATTTCAGCTCGAGCACCGGAACCACCTGCGTACAATAGGTGCTGATGGCTTCGCCAAGCCTGGGATCGGCTTGCAGATCCCAGAGCGTGGCCGCGGCACCAAATCCCTGATGGCGCTGGGCGAGTTTCGACGCCGGCGCTGCGGACGCCGACGCGCCCGCCGCGAGTGCTGCGGCGCTGCCGAGGAGAAATTCGCGTCTGTCGAGCCTGGTCACGGCATTCCTTATCGGAGCCAACGCGCCATCGTACCAAGCGACGCCTTGCAACGCCGGGGTTTTCCCTCCTTGGGTTAACTTTGCCATCTCCGAATTACGGTTCCTTTCAGTGGTCGTGCCCCCACCAGGGAAGGGCAAATTTAACGCTAACCCGCGAAAGCGGCCTCAAAGCCGCATTCGCCGCCCGATCTCCAGACTTATGTGACATTCTTGAGAGATGCTGCGGCGCATTTCGTTCGCCCCGCCATGGTCCAATTGATGAACGGCCGTCACACTCGCAATAACGTTGCCGGTCCCGTGCTCGCATGCTGAACCGCCATTTCTCGATTTATCTCGTCGCCTACATCCTGCCTGCGGCGGTGGGCTTCTTCGCCGTCACGGCCTACACCCGGCTGCTGACGCCGGCGGAGTACGGCGTCTATGTCGTCGGCATCAGCCTGGCCGGCATTGTGGGCGCGATCTTCTTCGCCTGGATCAAGCTGTCGGTGTCGCGCTATCAGGCGATGTCGGCCGAGGTGGATTTTCGAGGCACTGCAATGGTCGCCTTCGCGCTCACCGTTGCCGTCCTCTGCGCCACCACGCCGCTGGTCTTCCTGTTCCGCAGCGATCTCAGCGTTGGGCTGCTGCTTGCCAGCATGTTCGTCGCGATCATGGCGAATGCCGTCGATGTCGGCCAGGAGTTCGAGCGCGCAAAGCTGCGCCCTTACAGGTTCGCGGCGATCTCGATCGTGCGCAGCGTATCGAGCGTGGGTTTCGGCCTGCTCGGCATCTGGTTCGGCTGGGGTGGACTGGGACTGCTCGCCGCATTCGGCCTGGGTTCGCTCGCCGGGATCATCCTGAACCTCGTCGGTGACCGCACCAGGATCGCGCGCTTTCAGCGCAGCCAGTTCGTGCAGCTCGCGCGCTACGGCCTGCCGCTGACGCTGGCGGGGTTGTCGGTTGCGGTCTACTCGGCCTGCGACCGGCTCATCGTGGCTTATTTGCTCGGGAAGGACGCCGCCGGCATCTTTGGCGTCGCCGCCGATCTGCCGAGACAGTTCATGGTCATGATCGCCTCCAGCGTCGCCGCGGCGACCGTGCCACTGGTGTTCCGGTCATTGTCGGACAAAAGCATCGAGACGACGCGGGAGCGGCTGACCGAGAGCCTCGAGCTTCTGCTCGTCGTGGTCGCGCCCGTCGCCGTCTGGCTTGCGCTTGCGGCCGATCAGGTCGCCGGCACGCTCGTCGGCGTCGACTTCCGCACCGGCGTATCGGTATTGCTGCCAACGCTGGTGCTCGCGCGCTTATTCGGCATCGCCAATCAATTCTACGTGCAGATCAGCTTCCAGCTTGCCGAGCGACCGTTCATGCTGGCGGCGCAGTCGTTCCTGACGCTGGTCGTGAGCGTGGCTTTGATGTTCGTGCTGGTGGCCAGCCATGGTCTCTACGGCGCGGCGCTGGCGACGCTTGCGACCGAAGCGATCGGTTTCCTCGTTGCCGTCGTCCTGATGCATCGCGCCCATCCGGTCCCGTTCGACCTCCACCGCCTGGCCGGCGTTGCCGTCTCCGCCGCAGCGATGGCGGCTGCGATCCTCGTAGCACGATCCCAGGTCAATGGGATCGGCCTCGTCCCGCTCATGGTCGTGAGCCTCGCCGGCGGGCTCGCTTATGCCGCTGCCGGCTGGTTGCTGAACGTCGCAAACGTCCGGACGCTGTCGCTGCGTTTCCTGCGAACCTTCAACCGCAAGGCGCTGGGCGTTTAAGCCGCAATATCTGACGAGGCTCGGCCTCACCGTCTGAAGCTCCGAGAGCGCCGCTTGGCCTGGCGATGGCTCGGTTCCGACCGGAAGCGCTCCAGGCGGAGGGCGTTTTTGTTGCGTCCATGGCCATAACCGTGCTTCTTGGGCCGCATGTCGGGAGCAGAGCAGATATGAGCCAAGGAATACCGGAAATCCGCGCATCGGCGCAGTTGCTTGCCCACTATCGCGAGCCCGACAATGCGCGGGGTATCCTCGAACTGGCGATTACGGCGATACCGTTCGTCGTCATCTGGGCTCTGATCTGGGCCGCTCTTGACCAGGGTTATTGGTTTGCCCTCCTGCTGGAGGTGCCTGCGGCGGGTTTGCTGGTCCGCCTCTTCATGATCCAGCACGATTGCGGACACGGCTCTTTCTTCCGCGGCCGCCTTGCGAACGATTGGGTCGGCCGTGCCCTCGGCGTGATGACACTGACGCCATACGGCTACTGGCGGCGCAACCATGCAGGCCATCATGCGAACTCCGGCAATCTCGATCAAAGGGGCTTAGGCGACATCGACACGTTGACCACGCGGGAATTTCTCGGGCGGTCGCGATGGCGTCGGACGCTATATCGTTTGTATCGACATCCCCTGGTGATGTTTGGCGTCGGTCCCTCGTATTTGTTCATCTTGAAGCACCGATTGCCGGTCGGGATGATGGGTCGCGGCTGGAAACCCTGGCTGAGCACGATGGGCACGAACATCGCCCTCGCGGTTCTCGTCGTCACGATGATCCAGCTGGTCGGCTATGGGCCGTTCCTGCTCGTGCATCTGCCGATCATTGTTCTGGCGGCGTCGATCGGCGTCTGGCTGTTCTACGTCCAGCACCAGTTCGAGCACACGCATTGGGCCCACGACGAGACCTGGAATTTTCACGACGCTGCGCTGCACGGCAGCTCTCACTATCAATTGCCGGGCGTCCTGCGATGGTTCACGGCAAATATCGGCGTCCACCACATCCATCATTTGTCCAGTCGAATTCCCTACTATCGCTTGCAGGACGTGTTGCGCGACAATCCGCAGTTCGCTGGTGTCGGGCGGATTACGCTGCTCCAGAGTTTGCGGACCGTGCGGCTGACCTTGTGGGACGAGGAGCGGCAGCGGCTCGTCTCCTTTGGAGAGGCAGCCTTGTTTGGCAAGGGAGCCAAGCTTGTTTGAAAAGGCGGCCTTGGCCCCAGCGGTTTCGCTTACACCGCCCCCGCGCGGCCGCCGAATGGCGTGAATCCGCGCGATCGGAAGGCGATGGGCGTTCTGCGCCCGTTCAAGGTGGCTTCGCCGTCCGACGCCGGGCGCTGGCAGCCGTGTCACCGACCCCCGGTCATTCTGTCGCAGCGATAGACCGCCAGCTTCGGCCGCGCGCCGCCCTTCCGCCTGCGTCAACCGTCGTATATGAGATTTATCGCCGGAACGTGCCGAATGTCGCCACAGACGGAACGTAAGGCGGCTGCAATTTCTTAATTCAAAGATCGCAATCTGATCAATGACCGGCGGACTGGCATTTCGACCGAGGATGGCATGAGAAACCTGACGACAACGGCGCAATCTACCGTGGCGATGCGGCGTTGGGGGCCTCCCGGAATTGCGACCTTGGCGGCAATGCTCGCCTTTGCGGCTGTGGCCCCGGCCAATGCGGCCAAGCAGGCGCGTCAGCCGGTCGAGGCGGTGGCGCCGCGCGAGGCCGGCGAGCCGATCATGGCGATCGTGTCGATCAAAAGCCAGCAGGTCACCTTCTACGACGCCGAGGGCTGGATTTTCCGCGCGCCGGTGTCCACCGGCACCACGGGACGCGAGACGCCGGCCGGCGTCTTCGCCATCGTCGAGAAGGACAAGGACCACCACTCGACCATGTATGACGACGCCTGGATGCCGAACATGCAGCGCATCACCTGGAACGGGATCGCGCTGCATGGCGGGCCGCTGCCCGGCTACGCCGCTTCGCATGGCTGCGTGCGGATGCCGTTCGGCTTCGCGGAGGGCCTGTTCGACAAGACCAACATCGGGATGCGGGTGATCATCTCGCCGAACGACGCGGCGCCGATCGACATCGTTCATCCCGCGTTGTTCATGCCGAAGCGGGACGCCATTGCGGCGGCGCCGGGCCGGATCGGCAAGCTCTCCGGTGAGGCCGAGGAGGCCACAAGGGCGGCCGACGAGGCCAAGAAGGAGGCGACTTTGGCCGCGAAAGAGGCGGCATCGCTGCCGGCTTCGCTGCGCAAGCTGGAACAGCAGAAGACCCGCGCTGACGCCGAGCTCGCCTTTGCCGACAAGCAGCTCGCGGCGGCCAAGACCGATCAGGCCCGCGTCAAGGCCGAGGAGCTGAAGCAGAAGGCCGCCATCAAGGCCGGCGACGCGGCGACGCAGCTCGATGCCGCCAAGGCCGCCGCACAGCCGAAGCGCGATGCGGTCGCTGCCACGAAAGAGGCGGCCAGGGCGGCAGCGGCCAGGAAGGCCGACGCCGTGAAGGCTGCGACCGACGCAAAGCTCGCGCTCGAGCCGGTCTCGGTCTACATCAGCCGCGCGACGCAGAAGCTCTATGTGCGGCGGAACACGCACAAGCCGGCACCGGACGGCGGCGGCGAGGTGTTCGACACCAGCATCGAGGTTCCCGTCACGATCCGCAATCCGGATCAGCCGCTCGGAACGCATATCTTCACGGCGATGGCGAAGAACGACACGGGTCTGCGCTGGAGCGTGGTCACGATCGACGACGGCGACAACGCCAGGAACGCGCTCGATCGCATCACCATCCCGCAGGAGGTGCTCGATCGCATTGCGCCGACCGCGTTGCCGCGCTCCTCGATCATCATCTCGGACGAGCCGCTGAGCAGCGAGACCAACTACCGCACCGAGTTCGTCGCGGTGCTGAGCAACCAGCCCCAGGGCGGTTTCATTACGCGCAAGCCGACCGCGCCTCCGATGGCCATGGCGAGCGACGACGGCTGGGACAATGGCGGCAACGGTTTCGGCTTCTTCTTCCAGCGCGATCCGAACCCGCAGCCGGTCAATCCGCGGCGGCGGGGTCAGTATCAATATTATCAGCCGGCACAGCCGATGCAGCGGGGCTTCTGGTAGGAGCCGGGCAGATCGAAGCCCGTCACGACCGCCGCGCCTCGATCACGATAGCCTGGATCTTGCCCTCGATCGGTCCGGACCCATGGCGCGTCCGGATCGCCTCGGCAACGATGTCGGTCGCAGCCTGAAGCTTGCTGGCATCGCGTGCCTCGATCTCGCTTCGCAGCGGCGTGCCCTGGCAGAGCGCGATCGCGACGTGCTCGGGCGACGGCGCGCGGCTTATTTCAGCTCGCGTTTCGATCGATATGTCACGAAAGCCTGCGCGTTCGAGGTCGGTTCTGATGACGGCCTTGTCGTGATAGCCGTGCGGCGTCCGGGCCATGAAACGGGGCGGGTCGTCGGGAAACAGCTTTTCGAGCGCGACGGTCGCTTCATGCGTCAGCACATTGTCTTCGATGCGATCCCAGACGTTGAACACGAACGTGCCATTGCCGTTGAGGACGCGCTTCACTTCCCCGTAGGCCTTGACACGGTCCGGAAAGAACATGGCGCCGAACTGGCAGCAGACCACGTCGAAGGCGGCATCGTCGAAGGGCAGGGCCGATCCGTCGGCCTGACGCCACGAGATGCGATCGTCATCCGCCTGGCGCTGGGCCGCGACGGCGAGCATCGGCTCGTTGAGGTCGGTCGCGACATAACGGACGCCGCGCGGCAGCGCCGCCGCCACCGCGCGCGTCACGGCGCCGGTGCCTGCCGCGATCTCGAGCAGCACGGAGGGAGACCGGGCCGCGACACGTCTTGCGATGTCCTCGGCGTAGACGGCGAAGATCAGCGGGACCAGATATTCGTCGTAGAGTTTCGGGATCGAGCCGGCGAAAACCTTGTCAGTGTTGGACATGCTTGCCTCGCTGAAGGTTCGGACACGAAGCTCACGTTACCATAGATTTCTACCGCGCCAGCAGCGCGGTGAATTCCGGCCGATTGCTGCATCGCCTTGCCGGCCGCCGGCGTCATCGGCTCCCGCCGACCTCGCGGATCGGCCGCGTGCCGTCCCAGCTCAAAGCCGCCTGCCGGACCTTCTCGAAGAACGGCCCCTTGGTGCCGCTGATGTCGGAGATCTCGATCACGGTGCCCGGATGGGCCTGGGTGTCGAAATAGGCAAAGCGCCCCTTGTCGCCGCCGATCTGGCCCTCATGGCCGATCCTGTAGCCGAGCCCGAGCGCCCTGTCGTAGAGCGCCTGGTAGTCGTGGCTCCAGTAGGACATGTGCTGGAGGCCTTCGTGGCCGGACTCGAGGAATTCCCTGTACAGCGAGGGCGCGTCGTTGCGCTGCTGGATCAGCTCGATCTGGAGGTCGCCGGAATTGGCCAGCGCGATGCTCATCTCGACCGCGGAGTTTTCGCCGCGATGGCGAAACCAGTCGGTCTTGACGCGGTCCATGTAGTACCAGGGACCGACGCCCATCACCTCGATCCAGTGCTTCATCGCGGCGTGGATGTCCCGCACCACATATCCGTTCTGGCGCACCGCGCCGAAGATGCGGCTCATGCCAGCGCTCCTCTTGTCAGCTTGATCACTTGACCTCGATGCCCGCGTCCTTGGCAACCTGCTTCCAGGCCGCGATGTCGCGGGCGTTGATGTCACGCTGCTCGTCGCCGGGTACGAATTGCGGCGTGATGCCGAGCCCCAGCAGCTTCTCCTTGACCTCGGCATCGGCGAGCGCGTCCTTCAATGCCGCCGACAGCTTTCTTGCGATCGGTTCGGCAAGGCCCGCAGGCGCATACATCGCCCAGGACAGGCTGCGGTCGAACGGCACGCCCTGTTCCTTGTAGCTTGCGACATCCGGCAGGCTCGGCGAGCGTTCGCCGCAGGCGGCCAGCGCCTTGATCGAGCCGTCCTTCACCAGCGGAGTCGCGGTCGCCATGTCGAGTGTCGCCAGCGAGATGTGGCCGCCGAGCAAATCGCCGGCCAATTTGGCGATGCCGTTGAACGGCACGTGGTCCATCTTGATTCCGGTCTGCTGCATCAGGATTTCCGCGCAGAATTGTCCGGTCGAGCCGACGCCCCAGCTTCCGTACTGGATCGGCTCGCCCTTCCTGGCCAACGCGATCAGGCCCTTGATGTCGTCGGCCGCAAAATCCTTGGTCGCCACCAGCATGATCGAGGACGTGCCGATGCGCCCGATCGTGGTGAAATCCTTGATCGAATCGTAGGGCAGTTTCGGATAGATCGCCGGCGCCAGCACATGCGTGGTCATGCCGCCGACGGTGATAGTGTAGCCGTCATTCGCCGACGCCGCGACCATCTGGGTGCCGAGCGTGCCGGCGGCCCCGGTGTGGTTCTCGATATAGACGCTCTGTCCGAGCGTCTTGCCCATCCTGTCGCCGAGCAGCCGCCCGATCACGTCGCCGCCGCCACCGGCCGCATAAGGCAGCAGCATCCTGATCTTGTGGGTGGGATAGGCGGCCGGATCCTCGGCGCGCGCAGGCAGCATTGCCGAGGACGTTACGACCAATGACAATGTTGCGGCGCGCAGCAGACGAAAATGGACGAAGCGCGCCATGACCTGGTCTCCCCAGATTGCTCTCCGCTTCTTTTGAGAGCGGAGTTGAAGCGGTTGACTAGCGAACGATCGTTCGTTAGTCAAGCCGAATGGCTGTTCACACCACCAGCGCGGCGGAAGCGGCTGCGCCCACGACCCGCGCGCGCATCCTCGCCGAGGCGCTCGATCTGTTCGCGCAGAGCGGCTATGGCGGCGCCTCGATGCGCGAGCTCGCGCGTCGCGTCGGCATTCGCGAGAGCAGCCTCTACAATCACTTCGCCGGCAAGGCCGCGATCCTCGAGGCGATCGTCAGCGAGCACGGTCCGGCCAGCTCGGCGAGCCGGCTGGAAGAACCGCGCTACAAGCAGCTCGCGCGCCAGCCCGCCGCGTTCTGCCGCCAGTTTGCATTGGATCTGGTCGAGCAATGGTCGGATCCGCGCGAGCATCAGTTCCAGAAAGTCATCACCGCCGAGCGCAATCGCGTGCCCGGCATCCGCGCCAAATTCGCCGATCATTTCTATGCGCGCGAGCAGAGCATGATGACGGATTATTTCCGCGGCTTTGCGCTCGCCGGTCTGGTCTCGACTCCGGATCCGCGTGAGACCGCGCGGCTGTTTGCGGCCGGGCTGATCTACATCCGTCTCGAGCATTACGTGATGGGCGCGGCACCGTCGTCGCGGGCGAAGGTGATCGAGGCGATCGACCGCTATCTCGCCTTCTTCCTGTCGCTGATCGCGGCGGATGGCGGGACAAACGACAACAAGAAACGAAAAGCCAAGGGAGAGAATCGTGGCAAGGCTGCCCCTGATTGATCCGGAGACGACCAGCGGCGACATCCGCGCCTCGTTCGACCGCATGCCGGTCAAGCTGAATATTTTCCGCATGATGGCGCACGCCGAAGCCAACATGATCCCGGCGATGCGGCTGGGCAATTCGATCCTGCACAAACAGAAGCTCAGTGCGGTCAATCGCGAGCTCCTGATCCTCCAGGCAGCCCAGCTCGAAGGCGGCGCCTATGAATGGCGCCAGCACGTGCCGATCGCGCTTGGCGTCGGCTGCACGCAAGCACAGATCGACGCGGTCGAGCGCGCCGACTACGATGCCGCCGGCTTGAGCGAGGCCGAGCGCGCGCTGCTGAAATTCGGCCGCGAAGTGGTCGAGAACGTCCGCGTTCCCGAGGCGATCTTCGCCGCCATGCGCGAGCATTTCAGCGACCAGGAGATCGTCGAATCCATCGTCGCGCTCGGCTTCTACATGATGATGGCGCGCGTCACCGAGGCGACCGAAACGGATCTCGATCCCGCGGCCGGCATGGCGGTCTATGACGGCGGCAAGAAGCCGGGCGCCTGAGATGACGGATACCGATAGCAAGCGGGACCGCTACGTCCGCCCGCCGAGTGCGGAATCGCTGGGCGAAGCGCTGGGCAGGGGCGCCTTAAGGGGCGCCGCATCCTGATCGTCGGCGGTGGCCAGCGCGTGTTCGACGCCGCCACCGATCCGATCGGCAACGGCCGCGCCATGAGCATTCTTTGCGCTCGCGAGGGCGCCAAGGTCGCGGTCGCCGATCGCAACCGCACCTCGGCCGAGCACACCGTCAAGCGCATCACCGACGAAGGCGGCGAAGCCTTTGCGATTGCCGCCGACGTCACCTCGGAGGCCGAAATCGTGCGCATGATCGAGGAGGCGCATCGCGCCATGGGCGGGCTCGACGGCATGGTGCTCAACATCGGCACCTTCGGCAAGGTCGGGCTCGACGCCGTCAGCCCCGAGGAGTGGAATGCGATCTACGACGTCAACGTTCGCGGGCCGATGCTGTGCTGCTGCGCGGGCCTGCCGAAATTCGACGACGGCGGATCGATCGTCTTCATCTCCTCCATCGCCGCGCTGAAGGCCGGCTCGCAGATGGCGGTGTATGGTTCCTCGAAAGCCGCGCTCGGCGGCCTCATGCGCAACATCGCCCATCTCGGATCGCGCCGCGGCATCCGCGCCAACCTGGTCTATCCCGGCCTCGTCGACACGCCGAACGGCCGCGAGGCCGGCGCCGGCCGACCCTCGCGCGGCAAGGGCCAAATCCCGTTCGGCCGCCAGGCCACCGCCTGGGAAATCGCCTATGCCGTGCTGTTCTTCCTCTCGGACGAGAGCGTTTACGTCACCGCGCAGACGCTCGCGGTCGATAGCGGCCTGAGCGGGATGTGAGAGGGCACCTTACGCCTATGGCTCGGGCGAGCGCGCTCGGCAGATCAGGTGGTCCAGCGAGACCCGGCCCGGCCCGTAGGCCATGATGCCAAGCGCCATCGACGCCCAGGTGATGTGGATGGGCCAGCCGTCCGGCACGGTCAGCTCGACGATGACGGTCATGAACAGCAGTCCGAGCGCCGCAAACCGCGTGCCGAAGCCTAGCAGGAGGAGGATCGGAAACATGATCTCTCCGCATCCGGAGAGGAACGCCATCACCGTCGGCGCCGGATAGTGAAAGGGCCCGCCCGGCAGATGCAGCATGAACTCGTCGCTGAACAACGTCACCGCGGTGTCGTTGAGCCTGAGGAAGCCTGCCCATTTGAGCATGCCGGAACGCCAGAACGGCACCGCCAGCGCGACGCGGAGCACGAGCTGAACGAGCGACGGCGACGCGATGGTCTGCACGAGATGATTGGCCTTGTCGACGAGGAGCCCGAGCGCGGGCAGGCCGCCGCCCGCCTGCATGCGTTGATCCGTGATCATCAGACGTCTCCGAAAGTGATTGAGGTGAAGGCGCCCGCCTGGATCAGGCCGGTGACGTTCGAAGCGAGGTCGAACTCGGCCGCCGCGTCCAGTGCGCGTGCAGCGGCCTCGCCGAGCGGCCGACCAGACATCAGGCTGCTCGCGAATGCGGCACCGCCGGGCGGAAGATGCCGGACCTCGACATCGAATTCGGCGCGCGTGACCAACGCGTCCTCCGGTGTCGCAGCGTCGATGCGCCCGACCGGCGACGTATCGCGGTTGGCGGAAAATATCGTCACCGCCGCGAATTGCGACCGCACGATTCCCGCCGCCGGGTGCGATATGAGAACGAGATCGCCGAGCCGCTCCGGTGCAACCGCGGCAAGCTGCGCCGGCGACAGCGGTGCTGCGTCGGCGGCGTGATAGGCATCGAGCCAGGCCCGCTCGATGCGTGCGACATCTGCGAGCCATGGCATCATCTGCGCATGTTCATATTGCGCGATGAAGACGGGGAAGTCGCGGCCGTAGTCGAACAGCAGCGGTGAGATCGGCGGCGTCTGGCGAACATGGAAGCGCGCCATGGCACGGAAGAAGTCGGTGCCGGTGATGCGCTGCACCGCCGGATAGATCGCGGCGAGCGCGTCGATCAGGCTGACCGTGACATTGTTGCGGTAGACATCGTAGCGCTTGCCGGGGGCCTTGCCGTTCGGACCGGCCACGATCTCAGGCGCAGGGCGCACCGGGTCGAGCAGCGCCGGTGCAAAGGCTGCGGCAAAGCAAAGGTCAGGCTCAGGCGGCATGACGATCTCCCGTCAGCCCGACCGGGCGGTAACGATCGAGGATCGCCTGCGCAGCGGCGGCTTCCGCTTGCAGGACCGGCCAATCCGGGATCTTGCTGTCCCACTCGATCAGCGTCGGCACCGGAGCGCGGCGCTGGATGACGATCTCGTACAGCTTCCACACGGCGTCCGCGACCGGGCCGTCATGGCTGTCGATCAGCAGCAGGTCGCCTTCGTCGTCGGCCTGCTCGGCATGGCCGGCGAGATGAATCTCTCCGACGCGGGACAGCGGAAAATCCGCGAGGTAGTCGAGCGCGGAGAATCCGTGATTTGTCGCGGACACGAAGACATTATTGATATCGAGCAGCAGCCCGCAGCCGGTGCGTTCGGCAACAGTGCGGATGAAATCGGTCTCGCTCATGGACGATTCGCGGAAGGCGACATAAGTCGACGGGTTTTCCAGCAGCAGGGGACGGCGGATCGCGTCCTGCACCTGGTTGATGTGATCGCAGATTTTTCGGAGCGTCGCCGCGGTATAGGGCAGTGGCAACAGGTCGTTGAAGAAGCTGGTCTCATGCGTCGACCAGGCGAGATGCTCGGATACCAGCGCGGGCTGGTAACGCGCCACCAATCCGCGAAAGCGGGCCAGATGCGCCTTGTCGAGCGGCTGTGGTCCGCCGATCGACATGCACACGCCATGCAGCGAGACGGGATGGTCGCGGCGGATCGCTTCCAGCGCGCGATGCGGCGGTCCGCCGGCGCCCATATAGTTCTCGGCGTGGACCTCGAAGAAGCCGCGCTGCGGTTTCGTGCTCAGGATCGCCTGAAGGTGTTCGGGCTTGAAGCTCGTCCCGGCGACGCCGCCGAGGGACGCGGAATAGCGGAGGGGCACCGCAGACATGTCAGGCGCGATTGCCGTCGTCATGGTTTCTCTCCGCTCTTCCCTGTTGTGGTGGTCGCGACGCAGCGCGTCAGACGGGCTTGAGCGAGCCCTTCTTGCCGCCCGGCAGCTCGATGCTGGTGCAGGTGCCGCCCTGGACGAATTTCCAGGCATTGCCCTGGAAGTCGGCGGTCGAGGTGCCCTGGCAGGTCGTGCCTGGTCCGGCCGCGCAATCGTTCTGGCCCTTGAGGGCGACGCCGAAGCATTTTTCCTTCTTGGCGGCGACGGCCGCGTCGCCCTCGGCCTTGGTCAGCGGAGCAGCAGTGGCCAGAGTCGCCAGTGCGGTCGACATAGCGCCGGCGAGAACGAGCGTGGTCACGGCAAGTTTGGCAGACATTGAAGTTTCTCCTGTTCGAGATGGCATCGCCTGGCAGGCGAAGAGCGCCTTGTTCGGTTCGCCTCGCACCCGGCTCGCGTTACCAATCAAGTAGGTCACGAGTTCGTGAGGCGGTTAGATGGGCGCACGGGCTGTGCGCTTGGATCGGATTAGCGGGTGACTGGCCGGTCAATCCAATGCCTAGTCTCTATCGAGACCTTAGCCGGAGAGCATTGGCGGCGGGGCGCGATGGCTGCCACAGGTAACGAATGCATACGCGCTGCGTAGAGCGGTACAGGAGGTGGCCAGTCGCCGCTTTGCCGGAGAACGGAAACAGCGATGAATGTTGATCCCGGACGGCACCTGCGCGCGATCGCGAAGCTGACGGTCAGCATTCGGCTCGCCGTCTCGGCGCTGGTCCTGACCGCGATCCTTTTGACCGCGGCTCTCTCCAGCCTGTTGTGGTGGCGCACGGCGGAGACGGCGAGCCGGCAGCTCGCATCGACCATCAACGAGCAGATCGTGGCCGCCGTCCGCAAGGAGGTGGCCGCGATCGTCGACGAGGCGCGTGCCGCCCACACCGCGATCCGCACCCTGTTCCTGCAGAACGTGCTCGACACCCGCGAGGCCGACAAGCGCGAATTCGTGTTCCTGTCGCAACTGCAATCGCAGGCGACGATCTCCTGGGTCGCCTTTGGCTGGCCCGACGGGACCTTCTTCGCCGCGCACAAGCTCGGCGACCGCCGCCTGGAGATGATGGAGATCTCGCTGACCGATCATGCCGGCCAGCGTCGCATCGACGAATACGACGTGGTGCCCGGCGACATCGAATTCGCCAATCGCCGTTTCGAGCCGACCGATTTTCGGGTCGCCGATCGCACCTGGTTCAAGACCGGGCTGGCGGCCGGGGAGCCGGAGTGGTTCAAGGTCATGGACCATCCGACCGGCGAGCGGCCGTCGATTGCCTTTGCCGGACCTATCGACGTGTACCAGGAGCGGCAAGGCGTGCTCGCGGTCATCATCGAATACACCAGGCTCGCACGCTTCCTGTCGCAGCTCGAGGTCGGGCGCACCGGAACGGCTTTCATCATCGACGGCAGTGGTGAGCTGATCGCGGCGCCCGACAAGGATGCCGACGAGCTGCACGTTGCGAAGGGCGATACGACGCTGCTACCGCTGGCGCGGATGGCGCTCGTGAAGGCGGGCGAGGATGGTCGCAAGGAAGCCTGGCGAAGCCGGCTGACATCGGGTGGCGCGGCTTACGAAGTGGCGCTCACGCCGCTGCCGTTTCCCGGCTGGTCGTTGGCGACCGTGATCCCCGAGGCCGAGTTCCTCGGTCCGGTCGAGACGACGCTGCGCCGCCTGATCCTCGGCCTTGCCATCGGCGCCGTGCTCGCAGCGCTGGCCTCGGCGATGCTGGCGCGTTCCGTCATCGCCGCGCCGCTGTCGCGTGTCGTCGGCGAGCTCCGTCATGTCGAAGCCTTCGCGCTGGAGCAGGTCCGCCGCCATCCGTCGCGGCTGAAGGAGATCGCGAGCCTGTCGGGCGCGATCGCCGAGATGGCGGCCGGCCTGTCCGCGTTTCGCAAGTTCATCCCGGCCGATCTGGTCCGCTCGCTGTTGCGCCAGGGCGTCGAGGCAAGACCCGGTGGCAGCATGCAGGAGCTCAGCGTGATGTTCGTCGACATCGCCGGCTTCACCGGGCTGTCCGAGCGGCTCGGCGATCGCGTGGTGCCGTTGCTGTCGCGCTATCTCGACCTCGCCTCCGAGGCCGTTGTCGCGAATGGCGGCACCATCGACAAGTTCATCGGCGACGCCGTCATGGCGTTCTGGGGCGCGCCGCAGCCGCAGGCCGACCACGCGCTGCGCTGCTGCCGCGCGGCGCTCGGCTGTTGCAGGGCAATCTCGGCGTCGGGCCTTGCCGACGATCTCGGCCAGCCGCTCCAGATCCGGATCGGGATCAACTCCGGCCGCATGCTGGTCGGCAATATCGGCTCGGAACTGCGCTTGAACTACACCGTGATCGGGGATGCCGTGAACGTCGCAAGCCGCCTCGAGGGCGCCAACAAATCCTACGGCACGCAAATCCTCATTGGCGAAGCGACCGAACGTCTCGCACGCGGCGCCATCGTCACGCGCGAGATCGACAGCATCGCCGTGTATGGACGCGAGGAGGGGTTTGCGGTCTACGAGTTGGTCGGACTCGTCGGAGAGGACGGCGGCGAGACGCAAGATTGGATCGTCCGCTATGAACAGGGCCTCGCCAACTACCGCGCGCGCCGGTTTGCCGCCGCGCTCGCCGATTTCGAAGCCGTGCTGAACATGCGCGGCCCGGATCGTCCGGCTGAACTGATGCGCGACCGCTGTCGGCAGTTGGTTGAGAGCGCGCCTGATGTTGCGTGGCGCCCAGTCGCGGCACTGACGACGAAGTAGTCGCGAAAGATTGGCGCGCTGACGGAAGTGAGCTGGCGACGATCCTGTCTGCATGATACGCAACTGACACCCGCGCTCTTGCGCTCCCGGACCACCTCGAGACATGAAAACCACCCTGCTGAAACCCGAAGACTATACCCGCTCGCCCTGGAAGAACGGCGGCGGCATCTTCACCGATATCGCGGATGCCCATCGCGCCGATTCCAGCGTGAGGGATTGGGACAGCCTGCTGTGGCGCTTTGCTTCCACGCCGATCGTGGCGGCCGGGCCATTCTCCCATATGCCCGGCATCGACCGTTTGCAGATGGTGGTCGGCGGCCGCGGGTTGGTGCTGAAGTCGCCCACGCAGGAATTCGACGAGCGCGAGCCGTTCACCACGGTGCGTTTCACCGGCGAGCTCGAGATCGTCACCGAGCTCCAGGAAGGGCCAGTCGAAGTCGTGAATTTGATGGGCCGGCGCGGTGCGGTCGCGCTTGAGCTCGAAGCGCTCAGGGCGCCCGGTGACCGGCGATTGCCCGCCGGCACGCATCTCATCTACGCGGCGCATGGCGACTGCGACATCCGTCTCGACGGCACGGATTTTGCGATTTCGCACGAAAACACCTTGAAGGTCGAACTGACCGGAGCATCGGCGCTTGCGCTCGTCTCGGGGCTGGCCGTGCTGGGGTCTATCCAGGTCGTCGGCTGAACGGCGTTCCCGCCGATCAGAGCGATGCGTACAATCCATGCAACTGGCTAGGTTGACGCCGTCGCGCCGGAGCACGATATCTGCCTTGATGCAGACCGCCGCCCAAAACACGATGTGGACGGCCAGGATATGAACGGGCAGATATGACCGCGCCAGAGAAGAAATCCGCCACGCTGTCCGACGGCGTCGTCGATTGGCTGATCAACGGCACGCGCGACCAGCGCTTCATCGACAATATCTTTGCCGAGATGTGCATCCGGCTTCAGCAGGCCGGCATTCCGCTGGCGCGGTCGACGCTTCACGTGCTGATCCACCATCCGCAATGGCTGGGCGCCCGCTTCATGTGGTCCGACGGCATGCGCGAGGCGGAGATTGCACGGGTCGACCATGACGTCCGCGAGCGGTCCGAGTTCATCGGCAGTCCCGCCAACGAAATGTTCGACGGCGCGACCGAGTTGCGCGAAAATCTCGAGCAGGAGCCAGCGCTCGGCCGCAAGCACGCGCTCTACCGCGAGATGCGCGCGCAGGGCCTCACCGACTATGTGGCCTGGCCGCTCTATCATACGCTCGGCAAGCGCCATCTCGTCACCTTTGCGACCAACCGGCCCGGCGGGTTCGACGACGCGCACGTCGCCGCCCTCAAGAACCTATTGCCGGTGCTGGCGCTGGTCAGCGAGATTCGCATCAAGAACCGGCTGGCGCGAACGCTGCTCGAGACTTATGTCGGCTCCCACGCCGGCGAGCTCATCCTGGCCGGCGCCACGCGGCGCGGCACCGGCACGACGGTGCGCGCCGCGATCATGATCTGCGATCTGCGCGACTTCACCAAGATTTCCGACAACTGGCCGCGCGACGACGTCATCGACCTGCTCAACGATTATTTCGACGCGATGTCGGAGCCGATCGCGCGGCATGGCGGCGAGATCCTGAAATTCATCGGTGACGGCCTGCTCGCCATCTTTCCGCTGAGCGAGCCCGAGGCCTGCGCAAACCTGCTGCATGCCGTGACCGAAGCCCGGCAGGCCATGATCGCGTTGAACGCCCGCAACAACGGCACCGGCCGCGCGCCGCTGAACTACGGCATCGGCGTCCATGTCGGGGACGTCATGTACGGCAATATCGGATCGTCCACCCGGCTCGACTTCACCGTGATCGGTCCTGCCGTCAACATGGCCTCGCGACTCGAAGCTTTGACCAAGCAATTGGGAAAGAAAGTGCTGCTGTCACGCGATTTCGCCGAGCTGGTCGAGCGAGAGTTCGAGCTGGAGCATGTCGGCAAATATGAGGTGCGCGGCTTCAGCGATCCGATCGAGCTTTTTGCGTTTTGAAGATGACGGCGGCCCCCGGCCCAGCAGCGGGCGAGCTTCGAGTCCTGTTGCCAACCCGGGATTGTGTGACTACGCTCGGTGCGACGCCGCCCAAGCGTTTCGTCCAAGCGTGTCATCGATCGGCCGCACGTTCATGCCAAAATTCCTCCGCATTGGAATCCATCAGTCGAATGTATCGGGCTACACGTCGAAGGCGTGGTGTGTCCGGCGCGTTGGCACCGCGATCCTCCTGAAATGGGGCGCCGTGGAAGTCCAGGGCGCCGGTGACGGACGAAAGGTCTACTGGACGCGTCTGCCGCAGCAGAAGACAATTCGCTGCGGCAGCGCGCAGCGGGCCCAGGATTACGCCAAGGCCGCGATCGCGCGACGCCGCAACCATCGTTATGAACCGCTGGCCGGCGCGATCGTGCTCCGGCGCCGACCGGCCGCAGGCAGCACCGAACTCAAGCGGGCGCTCGCCACGATCCTGATCGTCGATATCGTCGGCTCCACGGCAAAAGCCGCAAAGCTCGGCGATGTCCGCTGGACCAAGATCATGGGCCATTATTACGCGGCGGTCCGCAAGGAGCTGAAGAGCTCGCGCGGCAAGGAAGTCACGACGACGGGCGACGGCGTGCTGGCGACGTTCAAGACGCCGGCTGCCGGAATCAATTGCGCGACCGCGATTCAGAAGGCCGTGCGTACGCTCGGCCTCGAGATCAGGGTCGGCCTGCATGCCGGAGAATACACCGTGAGCGGCACTGAGGCGGTCGGCCTCGCCTTCCACATCGGCACCCGCGTCGCCGCAAAGGCGCGCGCCGGCGAGGTGCTGGTGTCGAGCGCGGTGAAGGAGCTGCTGGCGCCGCAGTCCGGGATCCGCCTCAGGGAACACGGCGTGCACCAGCTCAAGGGCGTGCCGGAGCGCTGGCGGCTGTGGCGGGTGGAGGGCTGAGGCGATTGGGGGGGCCGCATAGACGCGATCATCTCATCTGGACGACGACCTTGCCCTTGGACCGTCCCTTTTCCAGATATGCCAGCGCCTCTTTCGCCTGTGCGAACGGAAAGACCTTGTCGATCACCGGCCGGATACGCTCGGACTTGAGCAGCTCGCCGATCTCGGCGAGCTGGCTGCCGTCCGGGTGCACGAACACGAACGAGTACTCAGCACCGATTTTGCCGGCTTGGCGAATGATCTTGCGGCTCAGCCATCCGAACAGGAACACCATGACGAAGTTCATCCCGCGGGCGCGCGCGAACGCGGCGTCCGGCGGCCCGACCAGCGAAGCAATCCTGCTCCCCCGCTTCAGGATCCGAAGCGATGTCTCGACTGCGTCGCCCCTGAGTGTACCCAGCACCGCGTCGTAGTCCCGCAGCACCGCTTCGAATTGCTGCGTCTTGTAGTCGACCACCTCGTCAGCCCCGAGGCTGCGCACCAGATCGATATTTCCAGTGCTGGTCGTCGTCCCCACTTTCGCTCCGAGATATTTCGCGAGCTGGATCGCAAACGTGCCGATCCCGCCGGCGCCCGCGGGAATGAACACCTTCTGGCCGGGCTTGAGACGTATGGGCTCCCTAAGCGCCTGCCACGATGTCAGGCCGACCATCGGGATCGAGGCCGCCTGCACGAAGTCCAGATTCGCAGGTTTGAGCGCGGCGGCATCCTCCGGCACGATCGCGAATTCGGCGAGAGCGCCGGTGCCGAGATCGAAGATGCTGGCAAAGACGGCATCGCCGGGCTTGAAGCGGGTCACGCGGCTTCCGACCTCGACGACGACGCCCGCAAGATCGCTGCCCAGCGTGGCCGGCAGCTGAAACTTGAGGATCGGCTTGAACGTCCCTTTCGGAATCATGTTGTCGATCGGGTTCAAGCCCGCGGCGTGAACCTGGACTAGGATTTCGTTCGGCTTCGGCGTCGGCCGCGGGATCTCGGCCAACGCGATCTGGTCCGGCTTGCCGTAGCGCTTGAAGATGAGGGCTTTCATTTTTTCTCTCGGTCCGGAGGTTCTTCGCAACGGCAAGCTTGCGGCCCTCAGAAAGCCCGCGCGGTGCGGGCGGGCTGCGGCGCCGCAGTCGCATCGAGCCGCAAATCTTTTCGAAGCCCGGCATCCACCAGGGCTGCAGGCGCAAACCGCCGCAGAAACCGCAGGCGCTTCGCAAGGCTGCCGGCCGCGTATTTGAGTTGCGGGCGCGCCGCGCTTGCCGCCTTCAGCACGGTCTCGGCCACCACGCCGGGCTGCTCGGCCGTCGCCATCACCTCGTTCACCCGCTTGGTCACGCCGGCGCGCGCCTCGCGATATTCCTCGAGCGTGGCGTCGGGCTCCATGAAGTTCGCGTCGAACGGCGTCTTGGTGTAGGCGGGCTCGACCACGGAGACCCGGATGCCCCGCGTGCGCAGTTCATGGTCGAGCGATTCCGAATAGCCTGCCACCGCGTGCTTGGTCGCGGCGTAGAGCGCGCCATAAGGCATCGGCAGAAAGCCGAGCACCGAGCCGATATTGATGATGCGGCCATTACCCTGGCGGCGCATGTGCGGCACGACGGCGCGCGTCATCCGGATCAGGCCGAAGAAGTTCGTCTCGAAAATCGCGCGCGCCTGCTCCATCGAGCTCTCTTCCGCGCCGGCGGGGGCAACGCCGAAGCCGGCGTTGTTCACCAGCAGGTCGATGCGGCCCTCGCGCCGGATCAACTCGCCGACGGCGGCTTCCACCGACGCATCGCTGGTGACGTCGAGGGCCAGCATCTCGAAGGCCTGCTTGCCAGACTGTGCGCCCCGCCTGCTGGTGCCGAACACCTTATAGCCGGCGTTCGCGAGCCGCTCCGCCGTGGCCTGGCCGATGCCTGAGGAGGCGCCGGTCACCAGCGCGATCTTCGGTGTAATCCTGTTCATAATGCCTCTCCGACGCCACTACCGGGCCTGAAATCGTTTGATTACGATCGTAACTATTGATATACATGACGATCGTAATTATAAAAGTCAAGCCCCGTATCCGAGGATCGGTCCCATGCGCGTCTCAAAGGAACAGGCCGCCAAAAATCGCGAGCATATTCTCGAGACCGCCTCGCGCCTGCTGCGGGAGCGCGGCATCGCCGGCGTCGGTGTCGACGCGCTCGCCGAGGCGGCCGGGATGACGCACGGCAGCCTGTACAGCCAGTTCGGCTCCAAGGAGCGGCTGGTCGAGGAAGCCGTGGCCCATGCGATCAAGGCCAAAGGCCAGGAATTGCCCGAGGCCTTCGCGCTCGAGGACTATCTTTCGGAATATCTCTCGCCGGGGCATCGCGACGATCCCGCCGCCGGCTGCCCCTTTGCTGCGCTCGCCTGTGAGGTGTCACGTCAAGGCGGCGGCCTGAGGCAGCGCTTCACCGCCGGCGTGCGCGGCACGATCGCCCTGCTGAGCAGCCGGATGGCTTCCACGCTGAAGCCACGCCAGCGCGAGGACAAGGCGCTCGCCGCAGCCGCATCCATGGTCGGCGCCCTCGTGCTCGCCCGCGCCGTGGACGATCCCAAGCTGTCGGACGATATTCTTCGCGCGACGAGGAATTCGCTGGGAGGGTGAGACCGCGTCTCGGCGGGACGCCGAAAGTCCGGAACAAAATTCCGGTGTCGACGTTCGATGTCGCGGACAGCCAAAACCAATGGCTGCCGATCTTCGACATCGACATACTTTCGAACGCGCATGGATGATGACAGCGATCTGGTGCTCGGCATGTTGGCCCTGGCCGTCGCTGCCCTCCTATTGGTGGCGGGCGAGCTCTATCTCGTGACGCGACCGGAGCCGCCGCAAACTCACGCACCGGCCCCACCGGTCGTAACATCGTCGGCCGAAACCATTTTTTGTCATGTCGATTTTGGAGCGTAAGCAGACAAACTCGAAGAGGTGGGCAATGGGAAGCACTGCAACTGTTCCGATGCTGTCGCCTGAGGGCGGATTGACACATTACCTGGCGGAAATTCGCAAGTTTCCGATGCTGCGGCCCGACCAGGAAATCGCCTATGCCAAGCGATGGCGCGAGCACGGCGACCGTGAGGCAGCCTATCATCTCGTCACAAGCCATCTGCGGCTCGTTGCCAGGATTGCGATGGGATATCGCGGCTACGGCCTGCCGGTTGCGGACATCATTTCCGAAGGAAACGTCGGCCTGATGCACGCCGTCAAGCGCTTCGAGCCGGAGCGCGGCTTTCGGCTTGCGACCTACGCGATGTGGTGGATCAAGGCGTCGATCCAGGAATACATCCTGCGGTCCTGGTCGCTGGTCAAGATCGCCAACAGCGGGGCGCAGAAGAAGCTGTTCTTCAAGCTTCGCCGGACCAAGGCGGAAATCTCCGCCCTGGAGGATGGTGATCTCCGCCCCGAGCACGCCAGCCAGATCGCGCGGCGGCTCGGCGTGCAGGAGAACGACGTGATCGAGATGAACCGCCGCCTCGGCGGCGACCTGTCGCTCAATGCTTTGGTGCGCGACGCCGACGGCGGCGAAATCCAGGACCGGCTCGTCGATCCCGCGTCCAGTCCTGAAGCCGAATACGCCGAGCAGGAAGAAACCAGACGGAGGCGTGAAGCCCTCGCCGGCGCGCTGAACGTCCTCAAGCCGCGCGAGCGCGACATCCTCGAGGCGCGCTGGCTCTCCGAGCCGCCGCTGAGACTTGAGCAGCTCGCGGCACGGTATGGCGTTTCACGCGAGCGGGTGCGGCAGATCGAAATGCGCGCGTTCGAAAAGGTTCGGGCTGCCATCGGGGGGCGCTTGGCAGCCGGCTCTTGAAACCAAATCGCCGTCTCCTAATTCTTTTGGCAGCCCCGACCGAAACATCGAGCACAAGCAGATGCCTGACGAGTTGATCGTCCGGGTTTTGCAGCGCGTGCGTGGCCCTCGCCGCGCGCTGAGCTGCGCCAATCGACAACCAAGACAGGAGATAAGGAGAAACGACAATGGCACTACGTGATCTCATTCCGTGGAACAACGGCTCACGCAACATGGCCGCTCAGCGCGGCGAAGCCGGCAATCCGCTGCTTGCGCTTCACCGCGAGATGAACCGGCTGTTCGACGACGCTTTCCGCAGCTTTGATCTCGGCCCGTTCGGTTCCTCGACCGCAATGGGCTGGCCGAACGTCGAACTCGACGAGAGCGACAAGGAGGTCAAGGTTGTCGCCGAGCTTCCCGGTCTCGAACAGAAGGACGTCAACGTCGAGCTTGCAAACGGGGTGCTGACGATCAGCGGCGAGAAGAAGAGCGAAACGGAAGACAAGGAGCGTCTCTTCAGCGAGCGTTACTATGGCCGTTTCGAGCGGCGCATTCCGGTCGATGACGTCGACCAGGACAAGGTCGCGGCTTCCTTCAACAACGGCGTTCTTACCGTCACCCTGCCGAAGTCACCGGCGGCACAAGAGAAGGTGAAGCGGATCGTGATCAACGGCAAGTAAAGCATGAAGCGGGCGGGAGTCGTCTCTCTCGCCCGCGTCCTGCCGGCGGCCGCATTCGCGTCCGTCGGCTCGCTGCAAAATTTTCCGGAACGCCCGGAAACTTCAATTCCGGTCTGGCGTTTTGCGGTCGGTTTCCAAGTTCTGGGAGTCGCACATGAAGAAACTTGCTTTAGTCCTGACGATGATCTCGGCCCTGTTCGTGGCGGCGGCTTCGCCGGCGGAAGCCCATGCTTGGCGCGGCGGCTGGCACGGCCATTGGGGAGGCCCGGGTATCGGCTTCGGTCTTGTTGCCGGTGCGCTTGCGGCGGGGCTCGCGGCCGATGCCTATTATGGCCCGCGCTACTATGGCCCGCCCTACGGCTACTATGGACCGCGCGTCGTGCGGCGGGCCTACTATGTGCCTTACGCCTACGCTCCTCCGCCCTACTGGGATCCCTGGTGGTGACAAGACAAGGCCCGGACCATCATCCGGGCCTTCCTGCGTGAGCGCAATCGGTCAATCGTTCGTGGCGCGCCTATTTGCGGTTCGCTCCGGTGGAGCCGGAACCTGGCATGGCCTGCTGGCCTCCTTGCGTTTGCCTTGTGTCGTTATCGCCTGGCCGCGTCGTCGACGATTTGGCCGGTGCGTTCGCGCCGCCGCCATTGTTGTCCGATGACGTGTTGAGGCTGGAGGCTCCCGCTCCCGTCGTGCCGCCGGTGCTGGAGGAGTCGATGCTCGACCCGGTCCTGGACGCACCCGTGCCGCCTTGCGCGAATGCGGAAGGGGGAAATGCGAGAGCCGCAACGAGCCCTGCGAGAACCAGCTTTTTCATGTCCGCTCCTGTGCTTGACGTCGTCACATGTCGTGCCGAGGCAAAGATCTCGGCACGCACCGGTTCCTGGGGGGCAGCGCAAATCCGGCAACAGCGACGATTAAGTCATCCCGAACTCATCGCGCCCGGGGCGATCCGTTCCTGCGCTTGCGGCGTCAGCTCGTAGCGATCGTCGGCTTTCATCAGCCAGCCCGCCTCGATCATGCGTCGCGTCATGCCTGCGCTGCACAGCGGGTGGCTGCCGCCGGGATGAAACAGCGCGCCCTCGCGTTCGATCAGGTAGCCGTAGAGCCGCGCCTGTCGAAGCGGGTTTTGCATCCCTGGTGTGGGCGCCTCCATGGTCTCTCGCGCAGTCCTCCAAGACGGCCCTGAAATGACGGGCTGAGATGACGGGCCGATCCCCGTCAGGCGGCCCCGGCCTGTGGCCCGGGGGCGGGGCTTCGAGCCGAGACCGCCATTGCCGGACTCGCAAGGACCCGGCGCGGCCCAATACGCGACGGCCCCAGGTCGTTCCTACAAAGTCGTTCCTACAAACCTGATGTCCTGGTCCTTACGCCTTGCGCGCCGGTCTTGGTCATCTGCACCTCCCTGAAAAGACCGCAACGCGCCTTGCCGCAGGAAGTGCCAATCGAGGTTGGAGCGAGGCGGCTGATCGGGGCGAACATCAGGTTGGTGTTCGCGCCGGACTGAAGGTTTGCGCAATCTGACCGCCTCCACCTCGGCATCGGAGAGGCCGCCAGCCCAATATCACCGCACGCCCGTGCCCTTGCAGCGCTGGCACTTCACCACCTTGTCGCCCTTCTTGAGCAGGCCTTTGCCCTCGCAGTTCTTGCATTTCTGCTTCTTCTTGATGTTCGGGCCTTTTTCGCTGGTCATGGATGGCTCCTGCCGCGGGAGAGGGGACGGGCGCCTTGTATAGGATATTGAACCCGCGAAAGCGGCAGAAATCATCAAGAGTGCTGTGCGGTAATCCCGGCGTTCGATCAGGGACGGCCGCGAATACTCGCGCCGGAGGGGCCGCCGACCGTCTGGATCGGCTCACCGGCCGCACGGTCCAGCGGTGGGTGCGGCCTGGCGAGTCCGACCGTTCCGGGAGCTGCGTCGTTGCTGACCGCAGGCATGTTGACGCGCTCCATCGTGATCGCAGATGCAACCACGATGGCAACGGCGAGGGCGATCGCACTCAAAACCAGGGTCATCCGATTCTGGTCTTCCATCGTGAGACCTCCGCGAAACGGCTCGCGGGGATAATGCCGGATCGGCGATTTAGTTGCTCTCACCCGGTTCAGGCTGCGCCGCACACCACGCTTCGCCCCTCGTTCTCCGCGCGGCTGCGCCGCGCGAAGTCCGCAGGGCTCGGATGCTCGCCTTCAGGCCTCCAGCTCTCATTTCGCGCTCGCGAAAGCATCCGCTGCGTAGACGACCTTGCCGCCCACGACCGTCAGCAGAGACGCCGTGGCGCCAATTTGCTCGACGGGGACGGACATGAAATCCCGATCGAGAATCGCGAAGTCGGCGAGCTTGCCGGTCTCTAACGTGCCGCGCCGCGTCTCGTCGAAGCAGAACCACGCGCTTCCCACCGTGTAGAGGCGCAAGGCATCTTCGCGGCTGGGTGTTTCGTCCGGGCCGCGCGTCGACAGTCCGCCGACGGTCTTGCCGTCGAGCATCCATTGCAGCGCCACGAACGGATTGTAGGATGCGACCCGATGCGCATCCGTGCCGGCCCCGACATGGACCCCCATGCGTAACGCCGTCACGATGGGCGGCATGCTGCGCGCAGCTTCGCCGACCTGCGCCACGATACGGTCGCCTCCGAGATACATCGCGTCCTGCATGGTCCAGCCGACCCCAAGGGCTTTCATGCGCGTCAGTGTTTCAGGCGAGGTGTTGTCGAGATGGGCGATGGACCAGCGCAGGGGCGCGAGCGGCGTCTCCTTGTTGACCTCATCATAGAGGTCCAGGAGGTGATGGACGGATTTGTCTTCCTGCCAGTGGATGGTGACGGTCAGCCCTTGCTTGGCCGCCCAGCGAATGATCTCGCGGAACTTGTCCTTGGCGGCCGCGTCGGGCGCATTGTTGTTGTACATGGCGCCGGTGATCCGCTCGCCTAGTCCGTTGAACCGCAGCATGTCGTCGCCGAATCCCATCGGCAGGAACGGCGTGAGAGTCTTGTACTCATCGAATTCCGCGCCGACATTCTGGGCGAACAGGCTGAAGGCAACCCGAACCGAAAGTGCTTTTTCACGCCAGAGCTTTTGCAAGGCGGCGTAATGGCTGGGATAAATGCTGAAGCCGCCGGGATCCACGATCCCGGTCACGCCAAGACGATTGAGCTCCGTGAAGAACTGCCGGGTCCCGGCGACATTCTCTTCGAAATTCGGCCTGGGCAGCCGATCGAACAGCGCGGAGATACTGACGATGGAGCCGTCGAGCCAGCCCGTGGCGTCGCCCGATGCGGCCGTGATACCGGCCGGCAACTGATCCGCGGACATCCCGAGGGCTTGTTGCGCCTTTGGCGTCATCAGCACTGCCGAATAGAACAGCTGGATGTAAGCCGGATTGTCAGGAACGGCCGCCATTACCTCGGCGAGCGTTGGCCGCCGCTTCTCCGCAAATTGCAATTCGCTCCAGCCGCCGGCCACGATGATCCAGGACGCCGGCCGCGCTTGTGCCGCCTGGCGCAAGCGTTCCATGGCCTCGGGGATAGTCTTTGCGCCGATCCAGTTGACCTCGGTTGCGTAGGTGAGGCCGGCGCGCACCGCGTGAATATGGGAATCGATCAATCCCGGAATGATCGTGCGGCCACCCGCGTCGACACGGCGCGTCGCGGGCCCGATCATGCCTTCCATGGCATCGTTGCCGCCAATCGCGACGATCTTGCCGTCGCGGACGGCGAGAGCCTGCGCGATCGTCGAAGCAGGATCCAGCGTCACGAGCTTTGCGTTCGTGACAATGAGGTCGGCCTTTTGTGCGTGAGCCAAACTGGCCCAGCACGAGATCACCAAAATCGCCAGAAGCTTTCGCATCATCAGTCCCGACATGAGAGAGGCCGAAGCGGCGCCACGCGTCCGCCGCTGGATGCGCTCGCGGACATCGCGCATCGTAATGGGAGTGTTGTGATATTGACCATGTCCGGCTCCAACGAAATCCACCGGTAAATCCGGTCACGGCTCAGGCAATCGCTTTCATTGGTAGGCCTTCTTGGACACGTATCGAACCTTATGCATCGCCCAATCCAGAGGTTCGCGAATATCGAGCAAGTCAGACGCGGCAACGCCAGTGCATTTGGATGATTGGGGGTCCGGAGCAGCATACGCGGCGCTACGATTGCGATCCGCGATCGCTCTCGGATGAGAGACCCTGCTCTCTATCAACGCGGCCGCAATCGATGATTCATCAGGGGGCATGGCTGCATAGACGGGACATAAGCCTTTGAATTGCTGATCATTTATAAGTTCGTCGCTTGGGTGACGGGTTTGATCTTGCCCAGGGCCTGTGATTCTCCTGAGCGCCGTCAATACGTCCAACTGCCACGAAGCAACTCCCTTCGCGTCGAGCAACGGACCGTCTATTGTCGGTTTACTCAACGGATGCGGGCAACGTCGTGTACATTCAATCAGTGAGCATTTCCGGATTTCGCTCCTTTGGCTCGACGCCGCAGAAGATTGACCTGACCGATGGCCTGACGGCTATCGTCGGGCCCAACGCATCCGGAAAGACCGCGTTGCTGCAGGCGCTTTGCAAAATGTTTGGCGTCAGCCGTGCGCAGCGCACCATACATCGCTCCGACTTTCATCTGCCTGTTGGGGTCCCCCCTGATGATCGGACAGCCCGCAATCTGTCGATCGATGCGATCGTCGCTGTTCCTGAGCTTGCGGCTGGCAAGGCGACGCCAAAGACAATCGCGCCCGTCTTCAAGCATATGCAAATAGCAGGACCGAAAGCTCAGCCGCTTTGTCGGTTGAGGTTGGAAGCCCAATGGGTTGATGATCAGACGGCCGAAGGGGAAGTTACTCAGGACCTGTTCTGGATATCAACTCTGGACGAGAAAATAACGGACGAGCACAAGAGTGCAGTCTCAGCGACCGACCGCGGACTAATTCAGGTCTACTACACGCCAGCTTCGCGGGACGCTGAGGCACAAATAAAGAGTTCGACCGGCGCGCTAGCGGCGCGTCTCCTTCGGGCAATCGAGTGGTCCAAGGGGACTCGCAAATCTATCGAGGACGCCACCACGGACTTATCAAAGGCGTTCCGCGCAGAAACGGCGATCAAGGCCATTGGCGATGCCCTGTCCTCACGATGGAAAGACCTGCACGACGACGTAACTGATAAGCAGCCCACGCTCAATTTGGTAAGTCAACGCTTTGAGGAAATCGTCGCGAAGGTTCAGGTATTGTTTCAGCAAGGTCCCGCCGGCATCGAGCGCGGTCTTGATGTCTTAAGCGATGGACAGCAATCGCTGTTCTACTTCGCGCTCGCGGCTGCAGTGTTTGATCTTGAACGGAAAGCAGTGGGAGGAACTGTCAAGGGCTTCCGCGCTGAGGATTTACGAATTCCTGCCCTTACCGTGTTTGCCATCGAAGAACCGGAAAACCACCTCTCTCCATACTATCTTGCTCGCATCGTTCGACAGGTACGTTCGATAATAATGGGCGATGCTGCGCAAGCGCTTGTAACGAGCCACTCGCCCTCAGTTCTCAGCAGAGTTGAGCCAGAAGAGGTGCGTTATTGCCGATGCGACCATACCTCGCGCGAAACCACAGTAAGCAAAATTGAGCTTCCGAAGGACGACGAAGAGGCGATCAAGTTTATTCGGGGGGCGGTCGTCGCTTTTCCGGAACTCTACTTCGCGAGATTTGTCATTCTGGTCGAAGGGGATTCCGAGCGCATTGTTCTCCCGCGACTGGCGCAGGCTGCGGGTCTCCTGGTCGATCCGTCGTTCGTCGCGATCGTTCCGCTTGGCGGCCGTCATGTCCAACATTTTTGGCGTTTATTGCGCGGTCTATCGATACCCTTTGCGACCCTGGTCGACCTTGACCTGGGACGAAGCGGCGGAGGATGGGGCCGTGTCAAAACGGCGTTGAGTCAACTGATCGAATTCGGAGAAGATCGCAAGCAGTTGCTCGCGATTGAGGGAGGTAAAGAAGCCGACCTCGAAAATATGCATACTTGGACGTCCACCGAAGTGATGACCAGCTGGATCGAGTTTCTGAGGCAGTACAATGTCTTCTTTTCGGAGCCGCTCGATCTCGACATGGCCATGCTGAAGGCGTTTCCGAAGGCTTACGAAGCGATCATTCCCAAAGGAGGTGGCCCGTCCGGCAAAAAGGAGACCGCAACAACGGCGGTGTTGGGTGAAGGCGGGAAAATGGACGCCTATAAGGATAGGTATCCCGGTTACGAGGAATTGATGTCAGCCTATCGCTATCACTTTTCCACGCACAGCAAGCCAGCGACGCATCTTAGAGCATTTACACATCTAAATGACGCTGCTCTTAAGAAGGATGTGCCCGAGGCCTATCGCGACCTACTGAAAAATGTTGCTGATAATCTCAAGCGAGACTAGCAATGGCGCTCCTTCGCCGCCGCGTTGATCCTAAGGAGTGGCAGCCTGTCGGCATAGATGCGCTCGAACTGGCCGCATTGGACGTCGTACGTTCAACGGACAATCGGTCAGTAATTGCTGGGCCAGGTTCCGGGAAGACTGAGTTGCTCGCTCAGCGGGCTTGCTTTTTACTGCAGTGTGGCTACGCGCCGTCTCCTCAGCGCATACTCGCGATCAGTTTCAAGCGAGACGCTGCGTTCAATCTCGCAACACGTGTAAAAGCGCGAACCCACGTGGAACTGTCGCATCGATTTGACTCCTACACCTTCGATGCGTTCTCAAAGGGGCTTGTCGATCGCTTTGGACAGGCGCTGCCCAAAGCGTGGCGACCCACGCCGAACTACGAAATCGGCGACGCAACCTTCTCGATCGTTCAGAACGTGCTCGAGTCTCTGACGCCTCCAGCCGCGATAGGAACGAAACGGGACATCATGGCAATTGCGTTCAAGACTTTTGAGAAGGACCATCTTGTCGTGTCTCCGATTTCTGAGGTCACCCGCACAAATCCGTCGCCGGCGGAGTGGGCAGCTGCGGAGTTCTGGAAGTCTTGGCTTCACGGCGGACTACATAGCATTTTGACGTTTGCCATGATTGGGCGTCTTGCTGAACTCCTTGTTCGGACAAATCCGCTTGTCCGAGATGCGCTTCGTCTGACTTATTCCCATCTGTTCATGGATGAATTTCAGGACACGACGCAGGTCCAGTACGATCTTGCGAAAGCAATGTTCCGCGGATCGGATACGATCGTTACTGCGGTCGGCGATAACAAGCAGCAGATCATGCGTTGGGCAATGGCGATGGATGATGCATTCACGCCATTCGAGGCGGACTTCGTTGCCAAGCGTGTGTCACTTTTGAACAATTACAGGTCCTCGCCGGATTTGGTTCGCATACAGGAGATATTGGCAAAGGAAATCGACAGCAAGGCAAAGGCACCGATATCCAAGACCACCGGCACAATTGTCGGTGACAGCTGCCAGGTATGGGACATCGCCACTACCAAAACTGAAGCGTCGATTCTCGCGGATTTCATCGCGGCCGAGATGAAGGCATACAACCTGAAGCCTCGGGATTTTGCCGTACTCGTCCGGGTGAAGGCTGCGGACTATATGAAGACCCTTGAGCCTGTGTTTTGGCAGAACGGCCTCGCCCTCCGCAATGAAGCGGCAAAGGTGGGTAAGGTGGCGTTGCAGGAGCTTTTTACCGAGCTCTTGTCCGACATCCTGATTACCGTGCTCCGGCTCGTTACAATAGAGTGTGCGGGGCACTATTGGACAGATTGTCTGGACGCACTCTGCATGTTGTGGGGCTATGCATCCGATGATGAGGACCGGCGGGCAAGGGCATCCCGAGCCTTGGAGGAGTTTTCGAACGAGTTCGCCAAACTCTATCCTTCTCCGCCGGCCGATGCCGCTTCGGCCTCAGCTATTGTCGAGCACGTGATTGGGTTCGTCGGGAAGTCCTCTCTGCTCGCAGCGTCGCCAGCCTACCGGCAAGGTAATTGGTTTGAGCGTGTGAAAGAGGCCGCCATCAAGCATCTTGAGTTTTCGTCGAACGGCACGACGAAGTGGACTTCCGCGCTGGACGCCTATGAGGGATTGCACGCAGTCCCGCTTATGACGATTCACAAGAGCAAGGGACTTGAGTATCACACGGTCATCTTCGTCGGACTCGACGATGATGCCTGGTTCAATTTTCAGAAGCAGTCTCAGGAAGAGATGGCCGGATTTTTTGTGGCCTTTACGCGTGCGAAGCAACGTGTCGTTTTCACTTATTGTGCTGGTCGCGGTACGCGTACTCGAATTGCGCGCTTGTACAACCTGTTGAAAGCTGCCGGAGTCCAGACCCAGAAAAGATCGTGAGTTCTGCAAACTCAGCACGCAGGAGCGGCGAGGCCAGGTCCCCTTTGTCAAGGGTCGAAATCAATAGAGAGCTCGATCCTTGCGGTCATCGTAGTGCTTGCCTGAAAGCTGACTAAGCACCAGTCACTTTGTAGAGGCGCCAAAGCCGATCGAAAAACGACTCGATCCGACCGAACGCCTGGCCGCCAACGAGCTCGTTCGAGCCGAAACGGTAGATTTCGTAACCGGAAAGACGAAGATCACGGTCAGCAGAGACCATATCGGCATAGACGTTCAGGGAAGGCTTGCCGTCTTGGCTGAAATGCTGCGATCCGTCGACCTCGATCACAATGCGAACTCGATCGCGGAGCAAGAGCAGGAAATCCATGCGTTGTCGCACAAATCCCTTTCGGTGTCGTAACGCGCTGACGACTGCTGGATCATAGTGCAAGTAGACTTGGGGAATCAGCGCCGGCAGGGCTCCTCCGAGCTTTGGGTGATAAAGCTGGAAGTATGTTTTGAACATCTGGCGCTCGGCGTCTGATGCAAGCGATTGGTGCAGGCGTTGGCCGAGATCCTTGGCTGCATCGGCTGAATGGTCCTGCAGATCTCTCCACCATTCGACAAGTTCGCGCCACAAAAGTCCGTCCTGGCCGATCGGCTTGTCATAGACAAGGCAGCTCGACGCGTTGGATAGGATTGTAATATCATTGTTGATGGCGTCGCCGAGACCAATCTCGGGTTTGGGGCCATTCGAGGCGAAGATTAGGTTCTTTGGGGAGCCTGTGGGAGAGCGGGAAATAGTACCCAGACGATAGATCGGGTGACCGGACAGTTCGCTTTCAATTGCAAGTCGGTAGCCGTCGAGCCTCAAGACCTCGTTGATTGCGGTCACGAGTATCGGCAGTTCAGGACCCCGTCGTCCGAGGGGGTGCAGGGCAGCCTCGAGAAGCCGGCCAAAGCGATCAATTGAGCATGTCAGGGCTCCGATCTGCTCGAAAAGGGTTTCGACACTCCAGTCGCCCGGGAAGTTGACCATATGCTGCTGAATCTCTTCCTCAAGGATGCGCAACGAGAATGTCCCGAACGTCATCATCTCGATCGGAAATAGCTCCTTGACCAGCGCTACGACGTCGCGCTCGCCGCAGAGATCGTCGCCGAAGCATTTGGCGATGTCGCGCCGTGTAATTTCACTGATCGCGGGCGTGTTCCTTTCTAGGATCGCAAGCGCTTCCTCTTCCAATCCAAAGGCGCGGCTTTGACGACCAAGATCTCGCGCGATCTCGGCCAGCTCATATTCGGTCTTGCCAGCAAGCGCCTGTAAAGCGCGCTCTTTCTTGCTGCTGCCATCGGCTGCCGACGGCATAGTCAGGCCGAACTCTTCTCCAATCGCCGGGAGGGTCGCATGGGTGTAAGCATTGCTCAGTTTGTTGGCGATCATTTCCGAAATATGAATGCGTCTAGCCATCGAGCATTCTCATAGGCATCTACGGTCCACTTTTCGACTTCTTGCGTACCAATCCGCGTCTACTCGGCCGCTTGCATGGCTGCGCCAAGCGCAGCTCGCAGAGCAAAGGCTGGTGGGCCCGGCAGGACTCGAACCTGCAACCAGACCGTTATGAGCGGCCGGCTCTAACCATTGAGCTACAGGCCCCGCCGCGAGACGGCCGCGAAAGCGGCGGCCGGCAACGGTGCGCGGTTCGTTTACAGGGACGGAGGCGGGGGTGCAATGCTGGCTCGGGCGGATGCAAACGCCGGCGCTGCAGGGCCTGACCATTTACGAATAACCGAAATTGGCGATGATGCCCTTATAGTCCTGTTTTGCCCGACGGCGCAAGCCGCCTCCGCCCGGGACTCGGTTTTCGATTCCGTAACCCCTTGTGATCCCTACATCTTTCTACTGTGCATGGGGTTGTTTTCGCACATTTGTTGGGAGGGGTCTTCCGATCCCCTCCGATGTCGCGTTGGCGCGCTGCAGACTCGCGGCAGTTCCACAGGCCTAGTCCACCGACACGCCGGCGAACTCCACCACCTTGCGCCACTTCTCGGTCTCGTCGGTGACGAGCTTGCCGAACTCGGCCGGCGTCATCGGCTTGGGGATGCCGCCGGTCTCGGTGAGGCGCGCGACCAGCTTCGGGTCCTTCAGCGCCTCGTTGACGGCCTTGTTGAGGATCTCGATCACGTCGGCCGGCGTGCCCTTCGGCGCGGAGATGCCGTAGAAGCCGACCGATTCGAAGCCGGGCAACGTCTCGGCGATCGCGGGCACATCGGGCACGCTCGGCCAGCGCTGCGGCGAGGTCACGCCGAGCGCGCGGACGTTGCCGCCCTTGGCCTGCTCCATCGCGGAGGGCAGGTTGTCGAAGATCAGCTGCACCTTGTTGGAGATGATGTCGGGGAAGGCGATCGCAGATCCCCGATAGGGCACGTGCACCATGTCGCACTTGGACATCACCTTGAACAGCTCCGCCGACATGTGCACCGAGGTGCCGTTGCCGGACGAGGCAAAGGAGATCTTGCCCGGGTTGGCCTTGCAGTAGTCGATGAACTCCTGAACCGTCTTGGCGGGAAACGCATTGGAGACGACCAGCATGTTGGTGAGCTGCATGATGCTGGCGACCGGCACGGTGTCGCGCAAAAAGTCGAACGGCAGCTTCTTGTAGAGCGAGGTCGAGATCGCGTTGTTGGGCGCGACGAACAGCAGCGTGTAGCCGTCCGCCGGTGAGGTGATCGCGGCAGCGGCCGCGATGTTGCCGCCCGAGCCGGTGCGGTTCTCGACGATGAACTGCTGGCCGAGGCGGTCGGTCAGCCACTGCGCCATGATCCGCGCCACGATGTCGACCGGGCCGCCGGCGGAGAAGCCGATGATCCAGTGCACGGGACGGTCGGGATAAGCGGCGGAGGCGGGAGGTGCGGCGCCCAACAGCGTTGAAAGGAAAACCAGCCCGAAAACACTGTTACGCAAAATTCGCAACATGACGCCTCCCATTGTTCTATTGTCGTTGGGCTGCATGCTTTCACAAAATCGGGGCGCTGCCTACATCGCCGCAAGTCGATGTTGACGCGCCCCCGCCGGGACCGACCATGAGATTCGCGATCACCCTTGTTCTCGGCGCGGCGCTGCTTTCAAGCCCCGCGGCCGCTCAAACCGGAGGCAACGCCATTCCGACCACGACACCCGGCCTGGCGATCAGCTTGGGCACCGCGACGCCCGGCGGCGGCTTTCCGCTCTATGGCAACGCCTTTGCGCAAGCGATGAACGCCGCCGATCCGCAAGCCATCATCGCCCCGCGCAACACCAAGGGCAGCAACGAGAACATTCCGCTGCTGGAGAAGGGCGAACTCGATCTCGCTCTGGTCGCGGGCGAGCCGGCCTATGAAGCCTTCGCCGGCATCGGCCGCGCGCCGGTACGGTTGAAGATTCTCACCGCGATCTATTCTAACCCCGGCATGTTCGTGGTGCGCGCGGACAGTCCATACAAGACCATTCGCGATCTCTTCGGTCAGCCCGTCGCATTCGGCGCCAAAGGCTCCGGCCTGCCGATCCTGGCGCGCTACGTGCTGGATGGTCTCGGGTTGAAGCAGGACGAGGACTTCAAGGCCGTCTATCTCGACCGCGCCGGCGACGGCCCCGCGATGGTCGAGGATGGCCGTGTCGCCGCACTCTGGGGCGCCGGCATCGGCTGGCCCGGTTTTGCGGCGGTGGCCTCGAGCGCGTCAGGCGCGCGCTTCATCGCGCCTGACAGCGAGGAGATCGCGCGCATCCGCGCCAAGCACGCGTTCCTCAAGCCGCTGACCGTGCCGGCCGGCAGCTATCCGAACCAGTCCGAGCCGATCGCCTCGCTGGGGTCCTGGAGTTTTGTGCTGACGCGCGAAGATCTGCCCGACGATGTCGCTTATCGGCTCGCGAAGACGCTTCACGGCGTCGAGCCGACATTCTGCAAGCAGCTCGCGCAAGCCTGCGAGACCACGGCCGCGAACACCGTCGCCGCCGCGCCGAAGCCCGAGCTGATCCATCCCGGCGTGATCAAGTATTTTCGCGAGATCGGGGTGGTGAAGTGACGGTCGCTCCTTAAGCGGCCGTCATTCCGGGGCGCGCACGGCGCGAACTCCGGTGCGCACTTGCGCACCTGAGAATCTCGAGATCCCGGGTCTGGTCCTTCGGACCGTCCCGGGATGACCTCTACGCGGTCACTTCTTCACCATCGCACACGCTGGGTCCGGCGGACCGAACGCCTTGTCGCCCGAGATCGTCGTGAGGATCTTGTAATAGTCCCACGGATATTTGCTTTCCTCCGGCGTCTTCACCTGCACCAGCCAGAGGTCGTGCACCATCAGATTGTCCTCGCGCAGTTTGCCGTTGCGGGCGAAGAAATCCTCGATCGGCTTTTCCCGCATCTTGGCTGCGACCTTGAGCGGATCGTCGGTGCCGGTGTCCTTGATGGCGTTGAGATAGTGCATCACGCTCGAATAGACGCCGGCCTGCCACATCGACGGCATCTTGTTCATCTTGGCGAAGTAGCGCTTCGACCATTCGCGGGTCTTGTCGTCCAGGTCCCAATAGAACGACGTCGTCAGCAACAGCCCTTGGGCCGCCTGCAGGCCGAGGCCATGGATGTCGGTGATCAGCGCCAGCAGCGCCGCCATCTGCTGGCCGCCCTTGAACACGCCGAACTCGGAGCCGGTCTTGATCTCGTTCATGTTGTTGGGCGGACCCGCCGCGATGCCGATGATCTTGGCCTTGGAGGCTTGCGCCTGCAGCACGAAGGAAGAGAGGTCGGGCGTTGCCAGCGGCGGCTTCACCGAGCCCAGCACCTTGCCGCCATTGGCGGTCACGACCGCCGAGGCGTCGCGCTCCAGCGAATGGCCGAACGCATAATCGTCGGTGATGAAGAACCAGCTGTCGCCGCCGCGCTTGACCACCGCGTCAGCGGTGCCGACCGCGAGCGCGCGGGTGTCGAACACCCACTGGATCGCGTAAGGCGAACAGAACTTGCCGTGGAAATCGGCGGTGCCGGTCGAGTGGGTGATGAACAGCCGCTTCTTTTCGTTGGCCATGTTCTGCACCGCGAGCCCGACCGCGGAGACCGGCACGTCGACGATCAGATCGACCTGGTCGACGTCGTACCAGCGCCGTGCAATCGCGCCGCCGATGTCGGCCTTGAGCTGGTGGTCGCCGACGACGATGCTGATCGGCTTGCCGAGCACGGTCCCGCCGAAATCGTCGATCGCCATCTGCGCTGCCGTCACCGAGCCCTGGCCGGTCGGCGCCGAGGCCGGACCGTTCATGTCGGTGAGCACGCCGATCTTGACGACGTCGTCGGACACCTGCGCCATTGCGGCGCCCGGCATCAGCGTCGCCAGGAATGTCGCTGCAAAGCCGGCAGCGACCGGCAGTCCAAATCTCGTTGGCTTCATGCTTGTCCTCCCCTGATCCGGCGCGTTGGCCGGTGTGTCCCGGGTATGGCCCGGCTGAATTGGTTTCTTTTGCAACTATTTGGGGGCGGGCGTCAACGTCAGCCGGCGAAGCGGATTTGTCCGGCCGGCGAGGGATCGTAGCCGGTCAGCTCCGCGGCGCGCTGGAGCAACCGCTTTTCGCTGAGGAACCGGATCAGGCCCTGCATCGCGGGCCGGAAATAGCTGCGATGCCGCATCGCGAGGTCGAAGTTTTCCCAGACCAGCGGCACGAAATCGAGGCCGGCCGAGCGCGCGGACGCACGCGTCGCGATTCCGCAATCGGCTTGTCCCGCGCGGACGATCTCGGCGAGATCCGGCCCGGTCAGGGCCGGCGTCTCGATCCGACGCAAATCGCGCGTCGACGCGGCGGCGCGCTTGAGCAGCACATCGAGCAGCATCTGCGCGCCCGTGCCCTGTTGCCGCACCGCCATCCTGGCCCCGAGCGCGAGCACGTCGGAAAGGCCGCGCAGCCGCTTGGGATTGCCCGGCGGCAGCACGAGACCTTGCTCGCGGCGCACGAACGCGACCAGCAATGCATCATGCAGGTCCGGAGCGTCTCGCAGGACGGTTGCATTGGCATCGGCGGCAAGATTGCCGTCGGCATCGAGGCTGTGGAAGTGCATCGCCACGGCCATCACCTCGTCACGCTGCAACCGCTCGAGCCCGCGCGCGCTGCCCTCGCTCATCGAGCCCAGGCCCGAGCCGGATTCGCGCAGCCCCCAATCCAGAAGCTCGTCCTGGCTGCCGCCGACGACCGGCGGCGGCTCCGCGATCAGCATGCCGGCCGGGCGCGCCAGTCCGGACAGCACCCAGAGGTCGAGTTCGTGCCGCGGGAAGAGCCACTTTCCGGTCACCTTGGTGCAGGGGATCGCACCGGTGGTGACGAGTTCGTATAGCTTGCGTTCGCCGAGCCGAAGATAATCGGCGGCTTCGCTGGTCGTCAGGAATTCCATCCTGCATTCCTATGCAAATTCTTGCTTCTTTTTGACGGTCGACGCAGGTGGAATTCTGCATTTCAAGTTTTGTCCGCCACGACCATGCCTGATCATCTCGCTGCTTTGCAACACATCCTCACGCGCGATCTCTGCTTTGGTGAACGATCCTGAATCGCTCGCGTGGTGCCCATCTTGCGGGCTGTCGCGCGCGCAACTGCAATGGGCATATGCCGCTCCGCGTGTTGCCGAGATTTCCCGAGTCGTCGGCGCGCGGACGCGGAGGGTAAAGTCTGTGGCCGGTAGTGGCTTGACCTGCGCTCTATCTGTTGTTGTCTGCATCCGGCGCGGCAACGAGCAAACGCGTCACGAGTGCGGCGCAATCGATCATCATCATGATCGCGTCATAGCCAGTGGGAACCCGATCATGGCCGTCCGCCGCCTCTCCGTTGCACTCGTGCTTCTCTGCGGCCTTGCCGCAGGCGTTGCGGCGTCATCCGCGGAGGACCGCGCGATCGTGCTTGCCACGACCACAGCGACGCAGGAGTCCGGCCTGCTCGATTACCTGCTGCCGATCTTCCGTGAGAAGACCGGCATCGACGTGACCGTGATCGCGCGGCGCGCCGACGAGGTGCTCGAGGGGGCACGAAGGGGCGAAGTCGACGTCGTGCTGATGCATGCACGGCCGCAGGAGGAGAAATTCGTTGCCGACGGTTTTGCGGTGAAGCGCTTTGACGTGATGTACAACGACTATGTGCTGATCGGGCCGAAGAGCGATCCCGCCGGCGTGAAGGGCAAGGACATCGCGACCGCGCTGAAGGCGATCGAGGCCAAGGGCGCGCCGTTCGTGACGCGCGGCGACCGTTCGGGCACCCATGCCGCCGAGCTCGCGCTCTGGATCGTCGCCGGCATCGACATCGCGAGCACCAAAGGCGGCTGGTATCGCGAGGCCAAGCAGGGCATGGCCTCCGCCCTCGATGCAGCGCGCACAGCGAACGCCTATGTGCTGTCCGACCGCGGCAGCTGGATCGCTTTTCGGGAGCGCGGCGATCTCGACGTCGTCGTCGAAGGCGACAAGCGTCTGCTCAATCAGTACGGCGTGATGCTGGTGAACCCCGCGAAGTTTCCGAACGTGAAGAAGGAGCTGGGGCAAGACTTCGTCGACTGGCTGATCTCGCCTGACGGGCAGGCGGCGATCGCCGGATACAAGGTGGACGGACAACAACTGTTCTTCCCCAATGCGGACAAGTCGGGCGGCTGACGTTCGTATCGCCAGCGGTTGCCAAACCGGGCGATGCATGGTCCATCATGGCGCATGACCCAGCGCCTGCCGCCCTTGCTGACGCCGCTCGACGCCGCGCTCGCCGCGTTGCTGAAGGGGCTCGATCCGCTCGCGCCGGTGGAGTTGCAGCTGACTGAAGCGGCCGGCTGCATCGCGGCGGGCAATCCGCTGCTCGCGGCCCGACCGTCCCGTGACGTCGCTGCCGCCGACGGCTGGGCGTTTTGGGCCAACGATCTGGTCGGCGCGTCCTCCTATTCACCGCTGCCTCTCGCAACAGCGCCCGCCTGGGTCGATGCCGGCGACGCGATGCCGGCGGGATGCGACTGTGTGCTCGATGCCGACGCAGTCGAGATGTCTGGTCCGCTCGTCCAGGTGTTGGCGGAGAGCGCACCGGGGCAGGGCGTCAGGCGCGCCGGAAGTGACATCGACGGACGCACGCCTGCCGCGGCAGAGGGGTATCCGGTCGGTCCTGGCGCTCTGCTGCTTGCGCGCGCCGCCGGACTGGACCGACTGAGCGTGCGGCGTCCGCGACTGCGCATTGTCAATGTACCAGGTGCAACGCTGACCATGCATCTGATTGCGGACATCGCACGCACCGCAGGGCTGGATGTGCAAACGCACGAGGCCGGCGCGCGCGACGCGGGATCGATCGCGGAGGCGATCGGGGCGCCCACCTGCGATCTCCTGCTGACGATCGGCGGCAGCGGTGTCGGTCGCAACGATGCAGCGGTCACGGCGCTGGCCCAGCGTGGTGACGTGATCGCCCATGGTCTTGCGCTCCAGCCCGGACGCACCGCCGCGATCGGGCGGCTCGGAACCATTCCTGTCGTCGCCTTGCCCGGATCGCCGGAACATGCGCTTGCGGTCTGGCTTGCGCTCGTGCTGCCGCTCCTCGACCGTCTGTCAGCGCGGCTGCCGCGCCGACCGATAGCCTTGTCGCTCGCGCGAAAAATTGCATCCAGCGTCGGCATCGCCGAAATGGTCCTGCTGGCCGAGGAACATCATGCGTGGGTGCCACTTGCGGTAGGAGAATGGCCGCTCCAGGCAATTGCCCGCGCGGATGCATGGCTGCTTGTTCCCGCCAGTCACGAGGGATTTGCAGCGGGCGCGCCGGTCGATGCCTATCTGATGCGGGAATGATATGGGTTTAGCATGACCATGATCCCGCAATCGCAAGTCCGCAGCGCGCTCGAACAGGAACAGTTCCTCAAAATCCTTTCCCGCGAGGAGGCGCTGGCACGCTTCGAGGCCGCGCTGTTCCCGCGCGCTCTTTCGAGCGAAACGCGCAAGCTCGGTGCTGCGCTTGGCGCGTCGCTCGCTGAAGACATCACTGCGCCGATCGACGTGCCGCCGTTCGACCGTTCCAATGTCGATGGTTTTGCGGTGCGCTCTGCGGATCTTGCGACAGCCGGCGAAGGCGCGCCGGTTCGCCTCGGGCTGAATGGCGAGACCATTCACTGCGGCACCGTACCGGCGGTGCAAGTGGCGGCGGGAACGGCAACGCCGATTGCCACCGGCGGTCCGCTGCCGCGCGGTGCCGATGCCGTGATCATGGTCGAGCATACCCAGCCGGCGGGGTCCGGTGCGATCGACGTCCGTCGCGCGGCCTCGCCCGGGCAATTCATATCCTACGCAGGATCCGATATCGCGCGTGGCGAGGCGCTGCTGCGCGCCGGCACCATCATCGGCTCACGCGAGGTCGGCATGCTGGCGGCTTGTGGTATTGCCGAGGTGAGCGTCGTGCGCAAACCTCGTGTTGCCGTGATCTCCACCGGTGACGAATTGGTTCAGCCGGGCGAGGTGCTCGCGCCCGCTGCGATCTACGATACCAACGGCGCGATCGTCACTGCTGCGATCGACGAGAACGGCGGAGAGGCGGTTTTCCTCGGCGCCATTCCGGACGACGAAGCTCAGCTCGAAGCCGCCATGAGGGGTGCGCTGGCGGACGCCGACATGCTGGTGCTCTCCGGCGGCACGTCGAAAGGCGCGGGCGACCTGTCCCATCGCATCATCGGCCGGCTCGGCCAGCCCGGCATCATCGCGCATGGCATTGCGCTCAAGCCCGGCAAGCCGCTGTGCCTTGCGGTGTGTGACGGCAAGCCGGTGGTGATCCTGCCGGGTTTTCCGACTTCGGCGATGTTCACCTTTCACGACATGATCGTACCGGTGCTGCGCAAAATGGCCGGACTGCCGCCGCGTTCCGATGCCAAGGTGAACGCGACCGTGCCGGTGCGCATTGCTTCCGAGCTCGGCCGCACCGAATTCGTCATGGTCTCGCTGGTCGAAGGCAAGGACGGCTTGATCGCCTATCCCTCCGGCAAGGGGTCCGGTGCGATCACGTCGTTCGCGCAGGCCGACGGCTTTCTGCGCATCGACGCACTCGCCGACAAGATGCCGGCCGGGACCGAGGCCGAGGTGACGCTGTTTACGCCGCATGTGCGGGTGCCCGATCTCGTTATCGTCGGCAGCCATTGCACCGGCCTCGATCTCGTCACGGCGCAACTCGCGCATGCCGGCCTGACCGTGCGCTCGATCGCCGTCGGCAGCCTCGGCGGACTTGCGGCGGCGCGGCGCGGTGAATGCGATCTGGCGCCGATCCATCTGCTCGACGAAAAGAGCGAGACTTACAATACGCCTTACCTCGCCGAAGGACTCGAGCTCGTGCCGGGCTGGCGGCGGATGCAGGGCATCGTGTTCCGCAAGGGCGACAAGCGTTTTGAAGGCCACAGCGCGAAGGATGCCGTGGCCGCGGCGCTCGCTGATCCCTCCTGCATCATGGTCAACCGCAACCAAGGCGCCGGCACGCGCATCCTGATCGACCGGTTGCTCGGTGGTGCGCGCCCGGAGGGCTATTGGAACCAGCCACGCTCGCACAATGCGGTGGCCGCGGCGGTCGCACAGCACCGCGCCGATTGGGGCATGACCATTGCGCCGGTCGCCAACGCGGTTGGCCTCGGTTTCATTCCGCTCGCGGAGGAACATTATGACTTCGCGCTGGTGACGGCGCGCAAGCAGCGTCCGGCAGTGCGGGCCTTTCTCGATGCGCTCGGCTCGGACGAAGCGCGCGCCGCGCTGGAGCGCGCCGGCTTCCGACCGGCGTAGTCTGGCGTCGTTCGGTCAGCGCTCCGCTACGAGGTTTGGATTGTCTCCCCGCCGGTCTGTTCGCGCACGCGCTGCCGCTCCTCGGCTTCGGCAAGTGCGCGCTGCGCGGCGGGTGGCAGCGGGCCCTCAACGATTTCAGGCTTGCTCCGCCACTTCGTGTCGTCGACTGCGACCGAGCAATCGAGTGCGAAATCGATCACTTCGAAGATAACGTTCAAGAGGGGGTCCGTCATGGCTGATCCGGGCAATGTCCCGATCATTGGTCGCTCGCGTTCTCGTCTCGGTTCACGGCCCGCGAACCCAAGCTCACGCGGCCTTAAGCGGCGTCATCGAGTGCGGTCAGCCGTTCCGCTTCCGCGATATCTTCAACGGTGTTGGCATTGAAGAACGGATCGAGCGGCTCCGTCGGCCACGTCACGGTCGCGAGCGGGTAGCGCGCGGTCCAGCGGTCGATCTTGCGGAGGTCTTCGACCACCAGCGCATGACGCAGTTCGTCGCGCAAGCCAACGCGCCACAGGCCGATCACCGGATGCGATTGATCGCCTGATGCCGCAACGGCGAGCTCGGCATTCGCCGCGATGCGTTTTTCATGCAAGCGCGCGACCAGATCGCGCGGCAGGAACGGGCAATCGCAGGCGGCACTGAGCACCCACTTCACCTCGGGCCGGTTCGCCGCGGTCCAGTCGAGCGCGGCAAGGATGCCGGCGAGCGGGCCGGGAAAGCCGGGCACGTCGTCGGCGATGACCTGCAATCCGAACGCGGCGAAGCGGACGGGATCGCCGTTGGCATTGAGGATCAGCCCGCTGCATTGGGGCGATAGGCGCGCGATCACGCGTTCCAGAATGGTGCGGCCGCCAATGGTACGCATCGGCTTGTCGCCGCCGCCCATACGCCGCGCGAGGCCGCCGGCGAGCAGCACGCCTTGCGTGGTCGGAAAGCTAGTCGTCACCACCTTCACCCTTGCGCTTGTGCTTGGCCGATTCTTCCTCGACGTAAGCGAGGTTCTGGTCGTAGACGATGCGCTCTGCCCCCGACAACGCGATGAACCGTTTGCCGCGGGCGCGGCCGACCAGCGTCAAGCCCACCTGCCGGGCGAGATCGACACCCCAGGCGGTGAAGCCGGAGCGCGACACCAGGATCGGAATGCCCATGCGGACCGTCTTGATCACCATCTCCGAGGTGAGCCGTCCCGTGGTGTAGAGGATCTTGTCGGATGCATCGACGCCGTGGCGGTACATCCAGCCCGCGATCTTGTCGACGGCGTTGTGACGGCCGACATCCTCGGTGTAGCAGAGCGGCTCGCCCTCCCTGCACAGCACGCAGCCGTGGATCGCACCAGCCTCCAGATAGAGCGAGGGCATGGTGTTGATGGTCTGAGTCATCTGGTAGAGCCAGGAGGTGCGCAGCTCGGCCTTCGGCAGCGCCACGCTCTCGACCGCCTCCAGCAGATCGCCGAAGGCGGTGCCCTGCGCGCAGCCCGAGGTCTGTGTGCGCTTCTTCAACTTGGCTTCGAAATTGGTGTGGTGCTCGGTGCGCACCACCACCACTTGGAGGTCGTCGTCGTATTCGACCTCGGTGACCGCGTCATTATACTTCAGCATATTCTGGTTGAGCAAATAGCCCAGGGCCAGATATTCCGGATAGTCGCCGATCGTCATCATGGTGACGATCTCCTGCGAATTCAGGTAGAGCGTCAGCGGGCGCTCCACCGGCACCTTGATTTCGATCCTGGCGCCGGACTGGTCGGTCCCGGTCACGCTCTCGGTGAGGCGCGGGTCCTCGGTGTCAGGGACGATCAGGGGCACGGGGGCTTTGTCGATCTTCATCATGGCCGCGACGTTAGCATGACATTCGGGTCAAGCCGATATAAGCATGCTAGCGAGAGAACGAAATGCCGCCTATTCGTCATTGCGAGCGAAGCGAAGCAATCCAGGCTGCCGCCGTGGATGCATTCCTGGATTGATTCGCTGCGCTCGCAATGACGGAGAAGAGAGTGGTTCCATCAAGGACCGGGTCGCTCGCGGAGACGGAGCTGGAATGAAAGTCATCGGCCTTGCAGGCTGGAGCGGTGCGGGCAAGACCACGCTGTTGACGCGGCTGATCCCGCATTTCAATGCGCTTGGCTTGCGCGTCTCGGTCATCAAGCATGCGCATCACCAGTTCGACGTCGACGTGCCCGGCAAGGATTCCTGGCGCCATCGCGAGGCCGGCGCGGCCGAGGTGCTGGTTGCTTCGTCAAATCGCTGGGCGCTGATGCACGAATTGCGCGGGGCGGCGGAGCCGCGTCTGCCGGAACTGTTGAGCAAATTGTCGGCCGTCGATCTCGTCGTGGTCGAGGGTTTCAAGCGCGAGCCGCATCGCAAGATCGAGGTGCATCGCGCCGCCAACGACAAGCCGCTGCTGTTTCCCGATGATCCCGGAATTTTCGGGATCGCGGCCGACGTTGCCATTGAAACCCGACTGCCGACCGTCCATCTCGACGATATCGCCGCCGCCGCGGAATTGCTGCTGCGCGCCGCGATGCCAGTCGAGGAAGCGGTCGCGAAAAGCGCTGCGATGCGCTGACGAGGCACCATGGCGCAATTGTCGGACGATTGTTTTGCCTTCGGCGGACCGATGATGTCGGTCGACGAGGCCGTTGGCCTGATCACGACGCGCGTCAACGCGATTGTCGATCTCGAAACCGTGGCGCTCATCGATGCAGATGGGCGCGTGCTGGCCCGCGATATCGCGGCGCCGCTGCCGTTGCCGCCCTTCACCAATTCCGCTGTTGACGGCTACGCCGTGCGCAACGCAGATCTTCCTGATAGCGTTGAGCGGGCATTCCCGCTCGACGGCCGCATCCAGGCCGGCGGTCTGGCACTGGCGCTGATCAAGGCCGGCCACACCGCGCGCATCTTCACCGGCGCGCCGATGCCGCCGGATGCCGAAACCGTCTTCATGCAGGAAGATGTCCGCATCGACGAGGCCGGTCGAATTGTGCTGCCGCCGGGGCTGAAGCCGGGCGCGAATGTCCGCCCTGCGGGAGAGGACATTCCCCAGGGCCACATCGCGCTGCGCGCAGGCCAGCGCTTGCTGCCGCAACATGTCGCGCTCGCGGCGGCGTTCGGCCTGGTCCGGCTCGACGTCGTCAGGCGCATCCGCGTCGCAGTGTTCTCGACTGGTGATGAACTGGCCTCGCCCGGCGAGCCGCGCGCGGCCTCGCAGCTGTTCGACTCCAATCGCTTCATGCTGATGGCGATGCTGCGCCGGCTCGGCTGCGAAGTCAGCGATCTCGGCATCTTGCGCGACGAGCGGACGTTGCTCGCGAATGGCTTGAAGCAAGTCGCAGGCAGTCACGATCTGATCCTCACCACCGGCGGCGTCTCGACCGGAGAGGAGGATCACGTCAAGGCGGCGGTCGAGAGCATCGGCTCGCTGGTGTTGTGGCGGATGGCGATCAAGCCGGGACGGCCCGTGGCGATGGGCATCATCGAGGGCACACCGCTGATCGGATTGCCGGGCAATCCCGTCGCGAGTTTCGTCACCTTCGTGCATGTGGTGCGGCCGACGGTGCTCGCGCTTGCGGGCAGCCTGCCGGAGCCGCCGTTGCCGATCCCGGTGCGCGCGGCATTCACCTACAAGAAGAAGGCGGGGCGTCGCGAATATGTTCGCGCTTCCTTGCGGCGCACGCCGGACGGTGCACTCGAGGCCATCAAGTTTCCACGCGAGGGCGCTGGGCTGTTGTCCTCACTGGTCGACACCGACGGCCTCATCGAGCTCGATGAGGAGGTCACGCGTGTCGAGCCGGGGCAGAGCGTGGGTTTCTTGTCCTATGCCGATCTGCTCTGAGTCTTGGCGTTGCGTTGGCGCTGTCCTGGCGTTGACGCCATCGGCCCCTCCCGCCATGTTGCGCCGATGACCAGAACGACGCTCGATCTCACCGGACTGAAATGCCCGCTGCCCGCCCTGAAGACGCGCAAAGCGCTGAAGCCCTTGCAGCCGGGCGATCAGCTCGAAGTGCACTGCACGGATCCCCTGTCGGTGATTGACATTCCAAACCTGATCCGGGAGACCGGCGACACGGTGGAGATCACCGAGCGCAACGACGCGCGCATCGTGTTCTTGATTGAGAAGGCCGATCGGTCGATAGAAAACATCAATGGTGCGCCGCCCACTTAGCCGGCGGTCACTCGGTTGATACCTACCTTTTGTCTATCGACATCGATCATCACTTCTGCCCCAATTGACTTCCTCCGCCGAGACGCGGAGGTCGAGTCTTGCCTGCGATATGCGGAGCAAATGGGCCATCGAAAGAAGCCCGACCGTGGCGTCGGGCATAGCCCCCAAGGTTAGGGGTTTAACGTCTCGGATGCGCGTGACGATCCTGGCGCGCGTCGATCATTGTGCGGAGCAGCAGGGACAAAGGCTGCGCTGCAGGCTGAGGAACAGGACCGTCGTGGCAGGCCGTTCAGAAGCGCGGCTTTAGGGGAGGAATGCATGTCTACCATCGAGAGCGCGGGAACACTTTCGGGTGCCGGCGCAGGTTTTCTGGATCGCGAGCGGACCATCGCGACCGCCGGGTTCAATCGCTGGCTGGTGCCGCCGGCTGCGCTGTGCATCCATCTCTGCATCGGCATGGCCTACGGCTTCTCGGTGTTCTGGCTGCCGCTGTCGCGCGCGATCGGCGTGACCGCGCCGAAGGCGTGCGCAGACATGTCGCTGTTTCAGGAGCTGTTCACGACCAGCTGCGACTGGAAGGTCGCCAGCATGGGATGGATGTACACGCTCTTTTTCGTGCTGCTCGGTATCGCGGCTGCGGTCTGGGGCGGCTGGCTGGAGCGCGTAGGCCCGCGCAAGGCCGGCTTCGTCTCGGCGCTGTGCTGGTGCGGCGGCCTCTTCCTCGGTGCGATCGGGGTTTACACCCATCAGCTCTGGCTGTTGTGGCTGGGTTCGGGCGTGATCGGCGGCATCGGTCTCGGCCTTGGCTATATCTCGCCGGTGTCCACGCTGGTGAAATGGTTTCCGGACCGCCGCGGCATGGCGACCGGCATGGCCATCATGGGCTTCGGCGGCGGCGCCATGATCGGCGCGCCGCTGGCGAACCTCTTGATGAACTACTTCAAGACCCCGACCTCGGTCGGCGTCTGGGAGACCTTCGTCACGATGGGCGTCATCTACTTCGTGTTCATGATGATCGGCGCGTTCCGCTATCGCTTGCCGCCGCCCGGCTGGCAGCCCGAGGGCTGGACCGCGCCGTCGAAGGCCAACGCGATGATCTCAAAGGCCAACGTCCATCTCAACGACGCGCACAAGACGCCGCAGTTCTGGCTGATCTGGTGGGTGCTGTGCCTGAACGTGTCGGCCGGCATCGGCGTGATCGGCATGGCCTCGCCGATGCTCCAGGAGATCTTCGCCGGCAAGCTGATCGGCCTGCCTAACGTCGGCTTCAACGCGCTTGATGCGGGACAGAAGGCGCAGATCGCCGCGATCGCCGCGGGCTTCGCCGGATTGCTGTCGCTGTTCAACATCGGCGGCCGCTTCTTCTGGGCATCGCTGTCGGACAAGATCGGGCGCAAGAACACCTACTATACGTTCTTCATCCTCGGCATCGCGCTTTACGCGCTGGCGCCGACTTTTGCGGCGATGGGTTCGAAGCTCCTGTTCGTGCTTGGCTTCGGCATCATCCTGTCGATGTATGGCGGCGGCTTCGCCACCGTGCCGGCCTATCTCGCCGACATGTTCGGAACCCAGTTCGTCGGCGCCATCCATGGCCGGCTGCTGACGGCGTGGTCCACCGCGGGCATCATCGGCCCCGTCGTGGTGAACTACATCCGCGAGTTCCAGCTCGCGGCGGGCGTGCCGCGCGACCAGCTCTACAACACGACCATGTACATTCTCTGCGCGATGCTGATCGCCGGTCTGATCTGCAACTACCTGATCAAGCCGGTCGATTCGAAATGGCACATGAAGGAGGCCGATGTCGCCAAGTTGCAGGCGGCAAGCGCCAGCGCCGCAGCCGCGGGGCCGCACGGCTCCTACGGCATCGGTTTTGGCGGGCTTGACGCCAAGGCGGCGCTGTTCTGGGCCTTCGTCGGCGTTCCCCTGCTTTGGGGTGTCTGGAAGACATTGGAGAGCGCGGTCAAGATCTTCTGACCGCCGTCGAGACAGAAGCGGGATGCTCATCAGGCGTCCCGCTTCGTTGGCCTTTCAGACATCATCAGGAATGGGACTTAGGGGGATTGAAATGATTCGCACCCGAATTTGTATTCGAATTGGCCTTGCGGCCGTATTGCTCGTCGCTGGACTTCATACCGCATCCGCGCAGACGACAACGACACCTGCGGCGCCCACTGCAACGACGGAAGCAAAGCCTGGCAAGATGAAGCTCACCATGCAGAAGCTGAAAGACATGAAGGCGAAATGGGCGGCCAACAAACCGAAGCTCAAGGCCTGTCGCGCCGACGTGAAAGCCAAAGGCCTCGCCGGCGATGACCGCTGGTTCTACATCGAAGAGTGCATGAGCAAGACCTGAGATCGGGTTCCGTCCGACGCTTGCGTAAAGGGGCATGGCGGGCGACCGCCTGCCTCCTAAATCACTCTAGACACGCTCTAAATTGTCTTGCATCTGGCATACCAGAGACTAGAGTTGCTTCGAATTTGGCTTGGTGGCGCGACGCGGGAACCGGTCGTTCCGCTGATCGAATCAGGAAACGAAGGCGCATCGCTTGGCGATCCGGCCTAAAGTCATTACGCATTTGAAGAGAACGCGACGTCTCCATGAGCAGCAACGACGACGTTCACAAGGTCAGAGAATTCGAGCATCCGGGCCAGGGACGGAAGCGCGCCAAATCCACCCCCAAGGGACGGCAGGTTGATCCCACCGCCGCGCATGAGATCGCGCAGCTGCTCGGCGACAGGCCGCGGCGTCGCGACCCGTTGATCGAATATCTGCACCTGATCCAGGACAAGTACCGCCAGATCTCGGCCGCGCATCTCGCCGCGCTCGCCGACGAGATGAAGCTCGCGTTCGCCGAGGTGTTCGAGACCGCAACCTTCTACGCGCATTTCGACGTGGTGAAGGAAGGCGAGCCCGATATCGCGCCGCTGACGATCCGCGTCTGCGATTCGCTGACCTGCGCGATGCTCGGCGGAGAGAAGCTGCTCGCCGATTTGCAGGACGCGTCGGGCCCCGGCATTCGCGTCGTGCGTGCGCCCTGCGTTGGCCGCTGCGATACGGCGCCTGCCGCGGAGGTCGGACACAACTTTGTTGACCACGCGACGGTGGCCAATGTCATGGCGGCGGCGAAGGCTGGCGACACCCACGCGCATCTGCCCGACTATATCGGCTATGACGCCTATGTCGCCGGCGGCGGCTACAAGCTGCTCAATCGCCTGCGCTCGGGCGTGCTGCCGACGGACGACCTGCTGAAGGCGCTCGACGACGCCTCGTTGCGCGGTCTCGGCGGCGCCGGCTTCCCGACGGGACGCAAATGGCGCGCGGTGCTTGGTGAACCCGGCCCGCGGCTGATGGCGATCAACGGCGACGAGGGCGAGCCCGGCACGTTCAAGGATCGCGTCTATCTCGAAAGCGATCCGCACCGCTTCCTCGAGGGCATGCTGATCGGCGCCCATGTGGTGCAGGCCTCGGATATCTACATCTACCTGCGCGACGAATATCCGGCATCGCGCGAAATCCTCGAACGCGAGATAGCAAAGCTGCCGCCGGGCGGTCCGACGCTGCATATGCGCCGCGGCGCCGGCGCCTATATCTGCGGCGAGGAATCCTCGCTGCTGGAAAGCATCGAGGGCAAGCGCGGCCTGCCGAGGCACAAGCCGCCTTATCCATTCCAGGTCGGCCTGTTCGGCCTGCCGACCTTGATCAACAATATCGAGACCTTGTGGTGGGTGCGCGATATCGTCGAGAAGGGCGCCGACTGGTGGAAGGGCCACGGCCGCCATGAGCGGCACGGCCTACGCAGCTTCTCGGTCTCGGGCCGCATCAAGAACCCCGGCATGAAGCTCGCGCCTGCTGGCATCACCGTGCGCGAGCTGATCGACGAATATTGCGGTGGCATGGCCGACGGCCATCAATTCTATGCGTACCTCCCGGGTGGTGCGTCCGGCGGCATCCTGCCGGCGGCGATGGACGACATCCCGCTCGATTTCGGCACGCTTGAAAAATACGGCTGCTTCATCGGCTCTGCCGCGATCGTGATCCTGTCGCAAAAGGACAGCGTGCGCGCGGCCGCGTTGAACCTGATGAAGTTCTTCGAGGACGAGAGCTGCGGCCAGTGCACGCCGTGTCGCGTCGGAACCCAGAAGGCCGCACTGCTGATGCAGCAACCGGTCTGGAACCGCGCTCTCCTGGACGAATTGAGCCAGGCGATGCGCGATGCCTCGATCTGCGGGCTTGGACAGGCGGCATCGAATCCGCTTGCCACCGTGATTAAATATTTCCCTGACGAGTTCAAGGAAGCGGCCGAATGACGAAGATTACGTTCGAGCTCGACGGCAAGCAGGTCGAGGCCAATGCAGGCGAGACGATCTGGCAGGTCGCAAAACGCCAGGGTCGCGAGATTCCGCATCTGTGCTATTCGCCCGCGCCGGACTATCGTCCCGACGGCAATTGCCGCGCCTGCATGGTCGAGATCGAGGGCGAGCGCGTGCTCGCGGCGTCCTGCAAGCGCACGCCATCGGTCGGCATGAAGGTGAAGACGGAGAGCGCGCGCGCGGTTTCCGCGCAAAAAATGGTCATGGAGCTGCTGGTTGCCGATCAGCCGGCGCGCGAGACCTCGCACGATCCGGAGTCCAAATTCTGGCATTGGGCCGAAACCACTGGGGTCACCGAGAGCCGCTTCCCCGCCGCCGAGCGTTGGGCGACCGACGCCAGCCATCCGGCGATGCGCGTCAATCTCGATGCCTGCATCCAGTGCGGCCTCTGCGTGCGCGCTTGCCGCGAGGTCCAGGTCAACGACGTCATCGGCATGGCCTATCGCAGCCACGGCTCGAAAATCGTGTTCGATTTCGACGATCCCATGGGCGAGTCCACCTGCGTCGCCTGCGGCGAATGCGTTCAGGCCTGTCCGACCGGGGCCCTGATGCCGGCCGTAATGCTGGACGAGAAGCAGACCCGTGTCGTCTATGCCGACAAGAAGGTGGATTCGCTTTGCCCGTTCTGCGGCGTCGGCTGCCAAGTGACCTATGAGGTCAAGGACGAGAAGGTGATCTATGCCGAGGGCCGCGATGGCCCGGCCAACCGCAACCGTCTTTGCGTCAAGGGCCGCTTCGGCTTCGACTACATCCACCATCCGCATCGACTGACCAAGCCGCTGGTGCGGCTGCCGAATGCGAAGAAGGATTCCAACGACCAGGTTGATCCCGCCAATCCGTTCACGCATTTCCGCGAAGCGAGCTGGGAAGAAGCGCTCGACATCGCGGCCAGGGGCCTCGTCAAGATCCGCGACGAGAAGGGTGTGAAGGCGCTGGCCGGCTTCGGCTCGGCCAAGGGCTCGAACGAGGAGGCCTATCTGTTCCAGAAGCTGGTGCGCACCGGCTTCGGCTCCAACAACGTCGACCATTGCACCCGCCTGTGCCACGCCTCGTCGGTCGCGGCGCTGTTCGAAGGCCTGAGCTCGGGCGCCGTGTCGGCGCCGTTCTCGGCGGCGATGGACGCCGAGGTCATCATCGTAATCGGCGCCAACCCCACCGTGAACCATCCGGTCGCTGCGACTTTCATCAAGAACGCGGTCAAGCAGAACGGCGCGAAACTGTTTGTGATGGATCCGCGCCGTCAGACGCTGTCGCGTCATGCGACCAAGCATCTGCAGTTCAAGCCGGGCTCGGACGTCGCCATGCTGAACGCGATGATCCACACGATCATCACCGAAGGGCTGACCGACGATCAGTACATCGCCGGCTACACCGAGGGGTTCGAGGACCTCAAGGAGAAGATCAAGGAGTTCACGCCGGAGAAGATGGAGCCGATCTGCGGTGTCCCGGCGCAGACCCTGCGTGAGGTCGCGCGAACCTATGCGCGGGCAAAATCGTCGATCATCTTCTGGGGCATGGGCATCAGCCAGCATGTCCACGGCACCGACAATGCGCGCTGCCTGATTGCGCTGGCGCTGATCACCGGCCAGGTCGGCCGGCCCGGCACCGGCCTGCATCCGCTGCGCGGCCAGAACAACGTGCAGGGCGCTTCCGATGCCGGTCTGATCCCGATGTTCCTGCCGGACTATCAGCCGGTCGGCCGCGACGACATGCGCGGTGCCTTCGAGAAGCTGTGGGGCCAGGATCTCGATCCCGTGCGCGGCCTGACCGTGGTCGAGATCATGAACGCGATCCATGCCGGCGAGATCAAGGGCATGTATATCGAGGGCGAGAACCCCGCGATGTCCGATCCCGATCTCCAGCACGCGCGCCAGGCGCTTGCCATGCTCGATCATCTCGTGGTGCAGGACCTCTTCGTCACGGAGACCGCATTCCACGCCGACGTCATCCTGCCGGCCTCGGCGTTTGCCGAAAAGGAAGGCTCCTTCACCAACACCGATCGTCGCGTGCAGCTCGCGCGCCAGGTGATCAAGCCGCCGGGCGATGCGCGGCAGGATCTCTGGATCATCCAGGAGATCGGCAAGCGCATGGGGCTGCCGTGGAATTATGCTGGTCCCGGCGAGGTCTTCACCGAGATGGCGGAGTTGATGCCGTCGCTGAAGAACATCACCTGGGAACGTCTGGTCCGCGAGGGCGCGGTCACCTATCCCGTCGACGGTCCCGACGTGCCCGGCAACGAGATCATCTTCACCACGGGATTTCCGACCGCGAGCGGCCGCGGCAAGATCGTTCCGGCCCACGTCATCCCGCCGGACGAGATTCCCGACGCCGAGTATCCGATGGTGCTCTCGACCGGCCGCGTGCTCGAGCATTGGCACACTGGCTCGATGACCCGCCGCGCGCAGGTGCTCGACCAGATCGAGCCGGAGGCGGTCGCGTTCATGTCGCCGAAGGACATGCACAGGAAGAAGCTCGCGCCGGGCGATTTCATCCGGCTCGAGACCCGCCGCGGCGCGGTCGAGGTCAAGGTCCGCTCCGACCGCGACGTTCCCGAGAACATGGTGTTCATGCCGTTCTGCTACGCGGAGGCGGCGGCCAATCTCCTGACCAACCCGGCGCTCGATCCATTCGGCAAGATCCCGGAGTTCAAGTTCTGCGCGGCGAGAGCCGAGCGCGCCGAGTTGCGGGACGCGGCCGAGTAGGCGCTCGGTGGTGTTGTGGCGGCACGGCGTTGCCAACCCTCAGTGTCGTCCTGGCGAAGGCCAGGACCCATACCGCGGAATCTATCGATTTCGGGTGATAGTAGTATCGAACGACAGGTCTTCGCCAACGCCTCCCTGGGGTAATGGGTCCTGGCTTTCGCCAGGACGACTCGGGGAGAGACTGCGCCGTACTCGTCCCTTCGCTCCTCGCAGCGGCGGTGCTAGACATCGCATATGTCCAAAGCCACCCCAGCCACACGCGCGCTCACAGCCGCAAAGGTTGCCTTCACCGTCCACGCTTATGACTACGATTCCGATGCCGAGAGCATCGGCCTCCAGGCGGCTGCTGCGCTTGGCGAAGACCCCGCGCGTGTATTGAAAACGCTGATGGCGCTGGTCGACGGCAAGCCGGTCTGCGTGATCGTCCCATCCGACCAGGAAGTCTCGATGAAGAAGCTTGCCGCTGCTGTTAGCGGCAAGTCAGCGCAGATGATGAAGCCGCCGGAGGCCGAGCGACTCACCGGCTACAAGGTTGGCGGCATCAGCCCGTTCGGGCAGCGGAAGCCCGTACGCACCGTGATCGAGCAGAGCGCGCTCGCACATGACCAAGTGTACGTCAATGGCGGTCAGCGCGGACTGCAGGTGCGGCTCAGTCCAGGCGATGTGCGGGACGTGTTGAAGGCGATCGTCGCGGAACTGGTCGCCTGAGCGCGGCGTTCTGCTACTGCTTTTGCAACAGCTTCAGCCGACAGCGCAGCGCTTCGCCGATGTGTGCACGCGCAAGCTGCTCCGCTTTGCCGCCGTCGCGAACCGCGATGGCGTCGATGATGGCCTGGTGCTCGCCGTGGCTGGTCGAAGGGCGGCCCGATACGGTGAACGTAGTCGGACCGAGCAGAGCGATCCAGTCCTGCAATTCCCGCGAAGCGTTGTCGAGATAGCGGTTGCGCGCGGCGCGGCAGATCGCTTCGTGGAAGGCGCGGTTGAGCCTTGCCATTTCTCCTGCCATGTCGGTCGCGTCGGCCCCGGACGCTTCGACAAAGGCCTGCTCGATGTCCCTGAGCGCATCGATCTCGGGCGCAGACGCGTGCTCGGCGGCAAGTCGGGCGGCGGCGCCCTCCATGATCTCGCGCATCGCATAGAGTTCGAGTACCTCGGAGATGTCGAGGTTGCGTACGATCAGGCCGCGGCCGCCGGCAGGTTCGACGAACCCACGTGCCGCAAGCCGGCCCAGAGCCTCCCGCACCGGCGTGCGGCTGACCTTCAGCCGCTGGGCGACCTCTTCCTCGCGCAGGCGGTCGCCAGCGCGATAGCTGCCGGCCTGCAGCGCCTCGCAGAGCGAGCGGAACACGGCTTCGCCGAGCGCCACGCCGCCGCCGCGCGCGACCGAGCCGCCTGCCTTTGTCGGGCGCCTTGCCATGCAATCCTCGTGCTCGCCACGCGCATCCTGCCCATGCAGCGATGGCGCTTGCTGGATTTCTGTATATCTTTGTATACAAAAGTGCGCAATGGCGAACCGGATTGACCGGGGCCGCCTGCGGGGCAGAATGTCTCCAACTTCGTCGCATCGGGCAGACGGCATGAGCAGCAAATACGATGTGCTGGTGATCGGCGGCGGCAACGCGGCGCTGTGTGCGGCGATCAGCGCCCGACGTGGTGGGGCGTCGGTGCTGGTGCTCGAAGGCGCGCCAAAATTCTATCGCGGCGGCAACACGCGTCACACCCGCAACATGCGCTGCGCCCATGACGAGGCGACCGAAATCCTGACCGGGCCCTACACCGAGGAGGAGTTTTGGGAGGATCTCCTGCGCGTCACCGGCGGCCAGACCGACGAGATACTCGCCCGGCACATGATCCGCGAGTCCAAGGACATTTTGAACTGGATCGTCGAGCAGGGGGTGCGCTGGCAGCCCTCGCTGGGCGGCACGCTGAGCCTCGGCCGCACCAACTCCTTCTTCCTCGGCGGCGGCCGTGCGATGTTGAACGCCCTGTATCTGACCGCCGAGCGGCTCGGCGTCGAAATCGAATACGACGCCGAGGTCACCGACCTCGTGATCGAGGATGGCATGTTTCTCGCCGCCCGCCTCAAGCGGCCGATCAAGGGCGACACCGAGATCCGCGCGACGTCGCTGGTCGCCGCCGCCGGCGGATTCGAGGCCAACATCGAATGGCTGAAGCAATATTGGGGCGAAGCCGCCGACAATTTCCTGATCCGCGGCACGCCCTATAACCGCGGCTCGATCCTGAAGATGCTGCTCGCCAAGGGCGTGCAGGAGGTCGGCGATCCCACCCAATGCCATGCGGTCGCGATCGACGCGCGCGCGCCGAAATTCGACGGTGGCATCATCACGCGCCACGACTCCGTTGTGTTCGGCATCGTCGTCAACAAGCACGCGCAGCGCTTCTATGATGAAGGTGAGGACATCTGGCCGAAGCGTTACGCGATCTGGGGCCGGCTGGTGGCCGCGCAACCCGACCAGATCGCCTACATCATATTCGATTCCACCGTGGTCACGAGCTTCATGCCGACGCTGTTCCCGCCGATCGCAGGGCAGACGATTGCCGAGCTCGCCGGCAAGCTCGAGCTCGATCCGGCCGCGCTGGAAAAGACCATCACCGAATTCAATGCCGCGGTGCGGCCCGGCACCTTCGACCACACCATTCTGGACGATTGCCGCACCGAAGGCATCACACCGCCGAAGACCCATTGGGCGCGGCGGATCGAGACGCCGCCCTACCTTGCCTATCCGGTGCGGCCCGGCATCACCTTCACCTATCTCGGCACGCGCGTGACCAGGGAGGCGCGGATGCTGATGGCTGACGGCAAGCCGTCGGCCAACATGTTCGCGGCCGGCGAGATCATGGCCGGCAACGTGCTCGGCAAGGGCTATGCCGCCGGCATAGGCATGACCATCGGCAGCGTGTTCGGGCGGATCGCAGGACGGGAAGCGGCACGCCACGCCAAGAACTAGGACGAAGAAAAGACACGAGGGAGGAACCATGTCACGCATTGCCATTGCCTCGATCGCGGCGCTGCTGATCGTCGGCCACGCCCACGCGGCCGAGCCGATCACGCTGCGAGACATGGGTTCGTTCCATGTCGGTGGGCGTCTTGTCGAAATCTCCGGCAAGCCGGTGAGGGAGGTCGTGTTCGCGCCCGGCGGAGTGCCGGCCAAGGTCGATCCCAACGGCACGTATCAGGTCGAGCAGATGTACGTGCAGTATTTCCTGCCGGCAAACGAGAAGGGTGCCTATCCTTTGCTGATGTGGCACGGCGGCGGATTGACCGGCGTCACCTACGAGACCACGCCTGACGGACGCGAAGGCTGGCTGAATTATTTTCTGCGCAAGGGGTGGGCGGTCTATAACTCCGACGCGGTAGAGCGCGGACGCGCGGGCTGGGCGCAGTACCCCGATATTTTCAAGAGCGAGCCGGTCTTCCTGACCACGGCCAATCCGTTCGAGCGTTTCCGCATCGGCGATGGACCGAACTCCTACGATCCCGATCCCGCCAAGCGAAAATTGTTGCCGGGCAACCAATTCCCCGTCGAGGGTTACGAGAATTTCGTCAAGCAGAACGTGCCCCGCTGGACCACGACCGACGATGCGACCATCGCCGCCTATATCGCCGAGATCGATCGCGTCGGCCCCTCGGTGCTGCTGTTCCACAGCCAAGCCGGCACCTTCGGCTTCAAGGTCGCGCAAGCCCGCCCCGACAAGGTGAAGGCGCTGATTGCGATCGAGCCGGCCGGCATCGGCGATCCCGCCAAAGCGGATGTGCTGAAGAACATTCCGACCCTCATCATCTACGGCGACTATATCGAGCGCGATTCGCGCTGGCCCAAGATCCGCGCCAACGGCATCGCCTTTGCGGACGCCGTCAAGGCGGCCGGGGGCAGCGTCGGCATCGTCGATCTCCCGCAGGCCGGCATCAAGGGCAATTCGCATATGGTGATGATGGACAAGAACAACCTCGAGGTCGCAGCCCTGATCCAGAAATGGCTCGAGAGCAAAGGCCTGACGAAGTAAAGCCATGCACGGAACCAAAATTCTGGACGAAGCCGACCGCCTGATGACGGTCTGCAATTCCTGCCGTTACTGCGAGGGTCTTTGCGCGGTATTTCCCGCCATGGAGATGCGTCGCGCCTTTTCCGACGGCGACCTCAATTATCTCGCCAATCTCTGCCATGGCTGCGGCGCCTGCTACGTCGACTGCCAGTTCTCGCCGCCGCACGAATTCAACGTCAACGTTCCGCAGACGCTGGCGATCGCGCGCGCGGAATCCTACGCGGCCTATGCCTGGCCACAGGCGCTGTCCGGTGTCTTCGCGCGTAACGGTCTCGTCATCAGCATCGTCGCCGCGCTCAGCATGGCCGCCTTCATCCTCGGCTTCGCGGCCCTGAACGACCGCACCGTGCTGTTCGGCGTGCACACCGGCCCCGGCGCTTTCTACAAGTTGATGCCGCACAACGCGATGGCGGCGTTGTTCAGCGCGGCCTTCCTTTATGCGATCTTCGCGCTGGTGATGAGCGTGCGCGCGTTCTGGCGGGATATCGGTCCACCGATCGGCGGCCGTCCGGACGGTGGCTCGATCTTTCAGGCGATGCGGGACGCTGGTGAGTTGCGCTATCTCCATGGTGGCGGCGTCGGCTGCTACAATGAGGATGACAAGCCGACCGACCGGCGCAAGCTTTTCCATCACCTGACCTTCTACGGCTTCCTGCTCTGCTTCGCCGCGACCTCGGTCGCCACGCTGTATCACTATCTGCTCGGGCGCGAGGCGCCGTATCCGTGGTGGGATCTGCCGGTGGTGCTCGGCACGCTCGGTGGCATCGGTCTGATCATCGGGCCGATCGGCCTGTTCGTCGCCAAGATGCGGCGCGATCCGGCGCTGCTCGACGAGCAGCGCTATGGCATGGATGTCGGCTTTATCGCCATGTTGTTCCTCACCGGCTTCACCGGCATGCTGCTTCTGATTCTGCGCGAGACTGCAGCCATGGGGCCGCTGCTGGCGCTGCATTTGGGTGCAGTGTTCGCGCTGTTCGTCACCATGCCGTACGGCAAGTTCGTGCACGGCATCTATCGCTTCGCGGCACTGGTGCGTTACGCGCAGGAGCGACGCAGCGATGCCGGTTCTTGATTCAGATGGTGCGGAAGCGGCCATCGCGCAGGAAAGCGATGGTCTGTTCGATGGCGGCGGCGTGACGCGGAAGTCCGGTATGGGACGCCTTCACGACGATATGGTCGGCCATGCCGGCGACCATCGCGCTTTGCACTGAGACCCGTCCGTCATTTGGCTTCGGCAGAACCAAGAGGCCGGCGACGGGATCGATGAAGCGGTTTCCCGCGATCACGCCGACGGGATAGTCCACCGCGGGCAGGGCGTCAGACCGGGGCGTGGACGTGGTGGTGAGCTCGAGTCCGGCGGGTCCGTAGAATGCGCTGTAGAGGCGATATCCGCTCAGGAGATCGGCGACCTCGCTGCCGCCGTTTGGCGTGCCCAGCATCACCACGCCGGCAAGCCGGTCCGGACGATATTTCGCGATATAGGCGCGCGTCACCAGACCGCCCATCGAATGCGCGACGAAATGCAGCGGCGCCTCACGCTCGGCGAAGCGGGCGACTTCCAGGTGAATATCGTCCGCGTGCGCCGTGATCGTCTTGCGGCGGCTGGCATAGTCGATGTTGAGCGTTGCAAAGCCGCTGGCCCGGAGCGCCCGTTCCAGTCTGATCAGGGACGCCGAGGTGCGCGCGATGCCGTGAAGCAGAACCACTCCAGGGCATCGCGCCTCGCTTGATTGAGACGCCTCGTGCATCTCTCTTACGCCACCTCGCGCTCCGGCGCGGATGCCTGCTCGCGGGCCATCGTCGTTGCGGTGACGTAGTCGGTCTTGCCGGTGCCGAGCAATGGCACCTTGTCGACCACCATGATCGCTGCGGGAACGGTCAGCTCGGACGCGCCGATCGTCTTTGCGTGGCCCTGCATGGCGCTACGCTCGGCGTTCTTTTCCGTCGTCAGCAGCACGATGCGCTCGCCCTTGCGCGGGTCCGGGATCGACACCGCGACCGATGCGGCCTGCGGCCACAGCGTCGTCGCGATGTTCTCGACCGCCGACAGCGAGACCATTTCGCCGGCGATCTTGGCAAAGCGCTTGGCGCGTCCCTTGATGGTGATGAAGCCGGCCGGGTCGATCGCGACGATGTCGCCGGTGTCGTGCCAACCCTCGGCGAGCGGTTCGAGAACGCCCGGATTTTCGGCCCGCAAGTATCCGAGCATCACGTTCGGTCCGCGCACCGACAGGCGTCCACCTTCCTCGATGCCGGGGACGGGGTCGAGGCGGCTTTCCATCAGCGGCGACAGGCGGCCGACCGTGCCGGGACGATTGGCCATGGGCGTGTTCATCGCCAGCACCGGCGCGGTCTCCGTGACGCCATAGCCTTCGAGGATGCGGATGCCGTAACGCTCCATGAAGACCTGCCGGGTGCGATCCTTGACCGCCTCGGCGCCGGCGATCACCAGACGCAGGGTGCGGAAGTCGTAGGCATGGGCCGAGCGTGCATAGCCGGTGAGGAACGTGTCGGTGCCGAACAGGATCGTGGCGCCGGTCTGGTAGATCAGCTCGGGAACGATCCGGTAGTGCAGCGGCGAGGGGTACATGTAGATCGGAATGCCCGCGAGCAGCGGCATCACCATTCCGCCGGTCAGCCCGAAAGAATGGAACACCGGCAGCACGTTGAACACCTTGTCATTGGCGTTGGCATCGACCCGCGCCAGCGCCTGTGCGGCGTTGGCAAGGATATTGCGGTGGGACAGCACCACTCCCTTCGGCGTGCCTTCCGAGCCCGACGTGAACAGCACGACGGCCGGATCGCCCGCCTGGCGGACGACGCGCGGCGTGGTACCGGCGAGCAGGCCCTTGATCTTGTCGGCCGCGCCGATCGAGGCGCGGACATCCTCGAGATAGACGACGCGAACTTCCGCGGAGATTGCCGCCATCAGCTTGTCGAGCTTGCCCTTCTCGATGAAAGCTTTCGACGTCAGCACGGTCTTGACCTGTGCGGCTTTCATGGCGGCGAGCACGTTGACCGGGCCGGCCGAGAAGTTCAGCATCGCCGGCACCCGGCCGATATTTTGCAGCGCCATGAAGACGACGGCAACGCCTGCGGAATTCGGCAGCAGCACGCCGACATTCTCACCGACAGCGGTGCCGTTCTCCAGCTTGCGGCTCAAGACCTGGGCGCCCAGGATCAGCTTGCGATAGGTCAGCTTGGTGCCGAGCGCGTCCTCGACGATGACCTTGCCGGTGTCGCGGTCGCGATAGGCGTGTCCGAGCGCTTCGAAGAGAGTGTGATCGAGCATGGCGTTCTTCACCATCGCGTCGATCATCACGTCCTGAAGTGCTGCGCCCGCGGCATTGCGGCGCGTCTTGCCCTTGAGCGACGGATCGACCGGCAGCTTAACCGGCGGCAGGATGGTGACGGTCACCCGCGGAAACCACGTGCGCTTGATCTGGCTGCCGTTGAGATAGCTGAGATGCGAGCGTTGGGCGCCTTCGATGCGGATCGGGACGACGACCGCGTCGGCCTTGTCCGCGATCATCGCGGTGCCGTCATAGACCTTCATCAGCGAGCCGGAGACGGTGATGCGTCCCTCCGGGAAGATCACCACCGGCTCTCCGGCGGCGACGAGCTTGATGAGGTCGCGCGCGGCCAGCGGCTTGCTGGGGTCCATGGTGTAGTGCTTGACCACCCGCAGGAACGGCTTGGCCCACCAGGCCTTGGCGATGCCGGTATCAACCGCGAAGCTCGCGTCGATCGGCAGCACGGCGTGCAGCAGCGGGCCGTCGATCAGGCTGACATGGTTGGGCGCGATCAGCATGCGCGTGCCAGCAGGCGGCAGGTTCTCCAGCCCGCGGACCTCGGTGCGGAACAGCGCGCGGAACAGCAGCCCGCCAAAGTCGCGAACGCCTTCCTTGCCCCACTTCGTCAGCACGAACCAGACTGCGCCGAAGCTGGCGACGCCGAGGCCGAAGAAAATCCAGCCGATGTGCAATCCGCCGGCCTGCAACAGCGCGACGAACAGCGAGCCGGCTACCATGAAGGCGGCCTGCAGCACGTTTCCGGCGGCGATGATGCGGGCGCGCTCGGAGGGGGCGGACCAGGCCTGGACGGCGGCGAAGGAAGGCACGACGAACAGCCCGCCGCCGAATGCGAAGGCGACGAAATCGACCAGCATGCGCAGGCCCGCGAACGAGGTCGCGAAGTCGGCGGCGGTGATGTCCTGGCCCTTGGCGGTCACGCCGATCGCCCAGGCGAGGTCGAGGCCGGCAAACCCCATCATGATGGCGCCGATCGGCACCAGCGCGAGGTTCGGGCGAACATGGCTCAGATTCGCGGCGAACAGCGAGCCGATGGCAATGCCGATTGCGAAGATCGCGAGACACAACGTCACCACGCCCTCGGTGCCACCGATGACCTCCTTGACCAGCGCCGGCAGCAGCGAGAGCACGATGGCGCCCACCAGCCAGAACCAGGAGACGATCACGGTGCCGTCCCACAGCCGATGGTCGGCGTGCAAGGTCTTCAACAGGCCGAGCGTCGAGGTCCAGGGATTGCCGTTGACCGGCAGATCGGGTGCGGACGGCGTCGTCGCGGGAATGCGGGAGGCGAAGGCCCAGGACAGCAGGGCCAGCACGACCACGGCCGATGCGACCCAGCCCATATGCGCGGAGCCGGCCACGAACTGGCCGCCGGCAACGGTGCCGAGCAGGATGGCCATGAAGGTCGCGCCTTCGACCAGCGCGTTGCCGGTCGCGAGCTCGCCGAGCTCGAGCTGGTCCGGCAGCATCGAATATTTCACGGGACCGAACAGCGCGGCGATGACGCCGAACAGTGCGAGCGCTGCGAACAGCAGCGGCACCGAGTGCAGGAAGAAACCGGCCGCGGCAAAGCCCGCGGCAAAGATCTCGGCGAATTTGAGCCGCCTTGCGACGACGGATTTGACATATTTGTCGGCGAGCTGGCCGCCGAGCCCGGACAGGATGAAGTAGGGGAAGATGAAGACGGCGCCCGCGACCGTCACCAGCGCATCTCCGTGGCCGGTCGCGGCACTGTAAAGCAGGATGATGACGAGTGCGTTCTTGAGCACGTTGTCGTTCAGCGCCGAGAAGAATTGCGCCCAGAACAGCGGCGCGAAGCGGCGTGACGACATCAAATCCCTGATCATGACTAGTCCTGTTTTGGAAACGCTGTCTGAGGTTGTTTCATTGTCCGATGGGCGTCGGGACCGGAGGAGATGCGACGGGCATTTGCGGGTTGACGACGATCGTCCCCGGCCTGCTCTACGCCTTTGCCTTCCGATCCTGTTGGTCTCCGCGTGGCGACATTTGGTTCGCAAATGGTTGGTCGCGGCTCTATCACGCTCCGGCAAGGAGGCGTGCGCGCCTCAGGTGAGATGGGCGAGGCGGCGAAAGGGCGAGAGGCGGCCGAGCAGGTTAAAGCGGCGGCCCTCACGACGAACGCGGCGGTTGGCCCGCCACATCCGGAAGGTCGCGCGGCGCTCGGTCAGGACGCCGGCAATGTCGCAGGCATTTGCGATGCGATCGATCGGCCCCATTGCGAGCCGCAGGAGGGCGCGGCCAAATCCGGTCACGAGAGCTGTGGCGTCATCGACGAAGGTGGAGGCGATATCAACAGCGAGGGTTTGCATTTTGAAGGTCTCCCGACTAACTTGAACATTGTTCAGATGAGTAGCCTGAAAATGAACAATGTTCAAGACGAATCGTTGCGAGACCGAAAAAAATCTCGACGGCGGCAGCAGATCGTGGAGATCGCTCGCAGCATTATTGCCACTAAAGGGCTGAAATCGTTGAAAGTCCGGGACGTCGCTGACGCCGCCGGCTGCTCGGTTGGAAGTGTCTATAACGAGTTCGGCGACTTCGACGGCGTAATCCTGACCGTGAATCGGGAGACCGTTAATGCCCTAACGGTGCGGCTGGGCCAAGTTCCAGCCGAGGATCCGGTTCGCCAGCTCTATGGGCTGGCTGCGACCTACCTCGAATTCTTCGCGGAGCACGCCAATCTGCTGCGCTCGCTGTTCGAACATCGGATGGAGGACGACCGCCCTTACCCCGATGACATCCTTCAGATGGTGCTGGAGGCCTTCGCGCTGATGCATGCGCCCCTGGTGCGGCTGCTTCCGAAGGCAGACGACGTGCAGATCGCGCTGCTGTCACGCACACTGTTTTCCGCCGTGCACGGGATCATCTCGCTCGGCCTCGAAGAGCGCATGGTGGCCGTACCGCCGCAGATGCTGCGCCAGCAGGTCGAACAATTTCTGGATGCGCATCTCGCGGGGCTCGGGATTCTGCCAATGCGATAACGTGCTGAGCGCTGCTATGCGCTGGCGGCCTTGCGCTGCCGCGAGGTGACGACGACGACGTCCGTCGTCCCGTTGTCGACCTGAACACGGTTGCGTCCGTTCTCCTTGGCGCGATAGCAGGCGGCATCCGCGCGCCGCATCGCGTCCTCGAGCGTGGCGTTGCCGTCGGTGATGCAGGCAACGCCGATACTGGCCGTCACTGCAAAGCAACGATCGTCCCAGGCGAAGACGGATAGCTCGAGCGACCGGCGCAGCCGTTCGGCGATATCCACGGCGTCGTACGGCGTGCATCGGGGAAGGATTAAGCCGAATTCGTCACCGCCGAGCCGGGCCACCAGGTCATGCGGCCGCCGCTCCTGTAGCAGGAGGCGCGAAATCTGGCGGAGCAGACGGTCGCCGGCGAGGTGACCGCAACTGTCGTTGACGTCCTTGAACTGGTCGAGATCGAGCAGGATCAGGCCCACCGAACCCGCCGCGGTGTCGTCCAACTCGCTTTGCAGGCGGGCCTCGAAGGCGCGACGGTTGGACAGGCCGGTCAGCCAGTCGTGCGACGCCTGCCAGGCCAGGCGCTCTTTCTCGGCATGCAGGGCATCCTCGAACGCCTGTCGTTGCAGCACCAATCGCCGCGTGTGCCAGATCAGGAGCAGGATCAGCGTCGCGGCTGTGACGATATTGACGCCAGTCAGCGTCATCTTGATGGCGCGCGAGCCTTCACCGAGAACGGTGGAGAACCGCTTGGCGTGCACCGTGAACTGAGTGTTGAGCTCCGACAGCCGCGACGACAACAATTGCCGGCGCTTGCCGTCCTGAACCGGCCCGTTCTTCGACTCTGACCGGATGACCTCGCCGAACACGCTCAGCTCCAGCAGCATGGGGTCGGTGGCAGCCCACTCACGGATCGCTTCCTTGAGAAAGCTGACCTGTTTGAAGTAGCGAAACAGCCATATCAGTCCCGGCACGTCATCGGGATGGTTGCCGCCTTGCAGGAAGCCGATGCGAGCGGCCTCGACGTCGACCGGATCGCGCTCGAGCGCCCAGCGCGCGAACTCGTCGCCGATGGGAACGGCCAGCGAGGTCTGATATTGCGCAAACTGGCTGGCGTCGCCCGAATGCAGATAGAGATTGAGGAAATAGACGGCGTTCTTCTGCGAGCGCGACCATAGCGCTTCGCCCGCGACATAGGCGCGGACCGAGGACATAACCTCCAGGCTGAATCCGGCGATCGCCGCCTGCAGCAGAACGACCGTGACGAAAGGCGAGACGAGTTTGACGACGTGAAGGAAGTTGCGTCCCTTCGTTGACGGCGCTGTTCTGCGAAACACGTTGCGTTTCCCCAAGTCGCTCAACGACCCCAGCGGAGCGATCCGCTCATAACGCGGATTACGCGCGAAAGGTGCTTAACTCGACTTGAAAATGCCGGGAGACTGCGTCGCAGGGTGAAGGCGTTGTGAAGCGGATGCTGGCAGATCGTTGCAAATGCCGTCGAACCGGAACTGACGCGACATCGGCGAGCCGATGTCGCGCATTCGCCCCAAGTGGTTTACCCGATGGAGAGATTGCCCTGCCGCTAGACCAGCACCGGCTTGCGCACGCGGCCGGCGTCGCCGAAGACGCGCAAATAGCGCTCGATCTCCGAAGGCAGGCCGGTCGCCTTCTCGGGATTGTCGGAGAGCTTGACGGCCGGATGTCCGTCGACCGATGACACCTTGCAGACCAGCGAAATCGGATCGAGATTGAACGATCCGTCCGGCGTGCAGCCGACGAAATCATTGGTGAGATTGGTGCCCCAGCCGAACGAGAGCCGCACCCGGCCGGTGAAGTGGTGGTAGGTCTCCTCGATCGAGCCAACGTCCATCGCGTCGGAGAACACCAGCAGCTTGTCCCTGGGATTGCGGCCCTTCTGCTCCCACCATTTGATGATCTCCTCGCCGGCCTGGATCGGCGGCGCGCTGTCGGGGCGGAAGCCGGTCCAGTCTGCAACCCATTCCGGCGCATCGCGCAGGAACGCCTTGGTGCCAAAAGCGTCGGGCAGCGCGATCAGGAGGTTGCCGCCATAGGTCTGGCGCCACTGGTCGAGGATGCGATAGGGCGCCCAGCGCAATTCCTCGTCGTCCTTGGCGAGCGCCGCGGCGACCATCGGCAGTTCATGGGCATTGGTGCCGATGGCTTCGAGATCATTGTCCATCGCGAGCAGCACGTTGGAGGTGCCGATGAAGGACGGGCCCAGGCCTTCCTTCACGGCCTCCACGCACCAGCGCTGCCAAAGGAAGCCATGGCGGCGACGGGTGCCGAAATCGGAGAGCCGCAAGCCATCCAGTTTGCGCAGCCGCTCCACCTTGGTCCAAAGCTTGGCCTTGGCGCGGGCATAGAGCACGTCGAGCTCGAAGCGGCCGCGGCCCTTCATCGCTGCGCGCGAGCGCAATTCGTTGAGAATGGCGAGCGCAGGAATCTCCCACATCGTGGTATGGCTCCACGGCCCGTGGAAGTGCAGCTCGTACTGGCCTTCGACCTTGCGCAGCTCGTATTCGGGCAGCCGGAATTCGGCGAGCCAGCGGATGAAGTCCGCCGAGAACATGTGGGTCTTGCCGTAGAAAGTGTTACCGGCAAGCCAGATCAGCTCTTTCTTGGTGAAGCGGATGGTGCGGGCGTGGTCGAGCTGGGCGCGCAGCTCGCCCTCGTCGATGATTTCGGCGAGCCGCACATGGCGCGATCGGTTGATGACCGAGAATGTCACCTGCTGATGCGGGTAAGATTCCCGAATCATTTGCAACATCAATAGTTTGTAGAAGTCGGTATCAAGCAGGCTGCGGATGATGGGATCCAGCCGCCAGCTGTGATTATAGGTTCGGCTCGCAATGTCGGTCACTGTCATGGGGGAATTCTAGCGTGGCTCCCGGTGCGCAACCAGTGGATTTGGCGAAGGGCAGGTCACCGCCGAGCATCCGGTTGCGCGAGGGCGGCTCGAAATCGCCCAGAGATCCCGTTCGCGTACCGGTCTGCGGATGGCCGGGTGGCCTACCTGGCCTCGGACCTCCCGCGAGCGTGACGCGGGGGCCGTGCCGATCGTTGCCCGTGTTGAGCGTATTCGCGATTGGAACGAGGAGAGAAAGGACCGACGGCGTTACCGAGAACAGGTTCGACGAACTGGTCGCCGACCGTTGCCGGCCGAGGAGCAGGGCGGCGTCGCCGGCATATCGAACGACCATTTGCCGGCAAATGGGAACGGGCCTTCGACACCGATGAGTGGTCCGGCGCCAAGGAAGCTCGCGCGCGTATCGCGCAATGTCGAGAGCGTTGTGGAAAAGCTGGTGATCGCCGGAAAGCCAGGCAACGCAACACCAGGGCTCGTCGCAGCCCGGACGTCCGAGCTTGAGCTCCGGGTGACGAATTCGGCAACGCGAAGGCTTGCGGCATATGCCCGCGACGGATTTCTGGCCCGTTGCGAAACAGCAGCGATCGCCAGGACTACGGAATTGTCCTGCTGTGATCGGGCCCCCGGTCCTGGCAGGTTCGCTCGTCGCGCGTTCGCCTTGCGATTGCGAGCGTGCAGAGCCGTTGTCTACACTTCCCGTCGACTCAGAAACGCCAGCCGCTCGAACAGATGCACGTCCTGCTCGTTCTTGAGCAGCGCACCGTGCAGCGGCGGGATCAGCTTGCGCGGATCGCGTTCGCGCAACTGCTCGACGCTCATGTCTTCGTTGAGCAGCAGCTTGAGCCAGTCGAGCAGCTCCGAGGTCGACGGCTTCTTCTTCAACCCGGGCACTTCGCGGACCTCGAAGAAGATGCGCAGGGCTTCCTCGACCAGCCGCTTCTTGATGCCGGGGAAGTGGACATCGACGATCCGGGTCATGGTATCGGCATCGGGGAACTTGATGTAGTGGAAGAAGCAGCGGCGCAGGAACGCGTCCGGCAGCTCCTTCTCGTTGTTGGAGGTGATCATCATGATCGGGCGCTGCTTGGCCTTGATCGTCTCGCCGGTCTCGTAGACATGGAATTCCATGCGGTCGAGCTCGAGCAAGAGATCGTTCGGGAATTCGATATCGGCCTTGTCGATCTCGTCGATCAGCAGCACCGGGCGCTGCTCGGCGGTGAAGGCATCCCACAGCTTGCCGCGCTTGATGTAGTTCTTGATGTCGGACACGCGCGCATCGCCGAGCTGGCTGTCGCGCAGGCGCGACACCGCGTCGTATTCGTAGAGGCCTTGCTGTGCCTTGGTGGTGGACTTGATGTGCCAGGTCAGAAGCGGGGCGTTCAGCGCCTTCGCCACTTCCTCCGCCAGCACCGTCTTGCCGGTGCCGGGCTCGCCCTTGATGAGCAGCGGGCGCTCCAGCACGATCGAGGCATTGACCGCGACCTTGAGATCGTCGGTCGCAACATAGTCCTTGGTGCCGGTAAATTTCATCGCGCGTCCTTGTTGGTCGTCGTCCCGGCATTGCCCCGGTCGCGACATGGGAACGGCCGCGCGTGGCGGCCGTTCCTGGTTCGGTCAGGCTTTCAGACCCGTTTTATCAGCGAAAGGATGACGAGCACAATCACCGCGCCGATCGTGGCATCCACGATGGCTCCGACCGTGCCCGTTGCGAGCTGGATGTGCAGCTGAGGCAGAATCCAGCCGGCCACGAGTGCACCGATGATGCCGACGACGATGTTGCCGATCAGCCCAAATCCCGCCCCGTGGACAATCTTGCCGGCAAGCCAGCCTGCGATCGCGCCAATGATGAGCGCTGCGAGAATTCCCATTGCAAACGTCCCCAAAACAACCCCGTGAGACCGCCAATTCTAGAGCAAAAAGCCTCCCGGTCCAGCGCAGAGCAGTGGCCTCCGCCCCTTGACGTTCGCCCCCCGACGGGCAATCTGTCACCCATGTTCCTGCAATTCTTCACTTCTCTGCGCGATGCGCAGGTCCCCGTGACGCTGCGCGAATACCTCACGCTGATGGAGGCGCTCGATGCTGATCTGTCGGACTATTCGGTCGAGAATTTCTATTATCTGTCGCGCACCTCGCTGGTGAAGGACGAGCGCAACCTCGACAAGTTCGATCGCGTCTTCGGCACCGTGTTCAAGGGACTGGAAAGCCTGCTCGACGCCATGGAGGGGGCCGAGATCCCCGAGGAATGGCTGAAGAAGCTCGCCGAGAAATACCTGACCGACGACGAGAAGAAGCAGATCGAGGCCATGGGCTGGGACAAGCTCATGGAGACCCTGAAGAAGCGCCTCGAGGAGCAGAAGGGCCGCCATCAGGGCGGCTCGAAATGGATCGGCACGGCGGGCACCTCGCCGTTCGGCGCCCATGGCTACAATCCCGAAGGCATACGCATCGGCCAGCACAAGAACCGCAACAACCGCGCCGTGAAGGTGTGGGACAAGCGCGAGTTCAAAGACCTCGACGGCAATGTCGAGCTCGGCATCCGCAACATCAAGGTGGCGCTGCGGCGCCTGCGCAAATTCGCGCGCACCGGCGCGCCTGATGAACTCGACCTCGACACCACCATCCGCGAAACCGCCAATCACGGCTATCTCGACGTGCACATGCGGCCCGAGCGCCGCAACGCGGTGAAGCTGCTGGTGTTCTTCGACATCGGCGGCTCGATGGACGCGCATATCGAGCAGGTGGAGGAGTTGTTCTCGGCGGCGAAGAGCGAGTTCAAGCACATGGAATATTTCTACTTCCACAACTGCCTCTATGAAGGCGTGTGGAAGCAGAACAAGCGCCGCTTCACCGACCGCACCCCGACCTGGGACGTGCTGCACAAATACCCGCACGACTACAAGATCGTGTTCGTCGGTGACGCCTCGATGTCGCCTTACGAGATCATGGTACCCGGCGGCTCGGTCGAGCACGTCAACGAGGAGCCCGGCTCGGTCTGGCTCGACCGCATCATCCGCACCTATCCGCATGCGGTGTGGCTCAACCCTGTGCAGCAGAAGCATTGGGACTATTCGGAATCCACCACCATCATCAAACGCATCTTCGCCAACCGCATGTATCCGATCACGATCGAGGGGCTCGAGGGTGCGATGAAGGAATTGACGCACTAGCTGATGACGAGGCGCTCCATCGGCGATGGGATCGCGCTCCCTCCCCCGCTTGCGGGGGAGGGTCGGGAAGAGGGTCTCTCCACGGGCGACGCTCCCCTAGAGGAGAGAGCCCTCACCCGCGTCGCTTCGCTCCGCGACCTCTCCCGCAAGCGGGAGAGGTGACCACCGCCTCCGGCAGATCGCCTGGGATCGGCGACAGAACAAGAGGGAGAGCCACATGCCCCAGACCATCACCCGCGGCATCAAGGCGCTGATCGACGAGGCCAATGCCGAGATCGAGACGCTCACCGCCAAGGGCGCCATCGAGATCTCGAAGAACGGCGACGTCGTTATCGTCGATATCCGCGATCCCCGCGAGATCGAACGCGACGGCCGCATCCCCGGCGCGTTCGCCTGCACCCGTGGCATGCTCGAATTCTGGATCGATCCGCAGAGCCCTTATGCCAAGCCGGTGTTCCAGGAGGACAAGAAGTTCGTCTTCCATTGCGCCGGCGGCCTGCGCTCCGCGCTCGCCGCCAAGACCGCGCAGGACATGGGCCTCAAGCCCGTCGCCCACATCGCCGGCGGCTACGCCGCCTGGCGCGACGCCGGCGGGCCGGTGGAGCAATGGGAGCCGAAGAAGAAGGGGTGAGGGTCCTGCGCTGCCGCTCCAATTTTCGGCGTCATTCCCCGAAGGCGGGGAATCCAGGCCGGGCGATGACAGCGGAATTTGCCGCGCGCCGTATCAAACTCTCTCGCGCTGCGCGCGCACCGTAATGACTGCAAGGAAAAGCCAATGACCACCCCCACCGATCCCCTCGTCTCCACCGAATGGCTCGCCGCCCACATCAACGATGCCAACGTCAAGGTGCTCGACGCCAGCTTCAAGCTGCCGGGCGTGCTGCCGCTGCCGAAGGACGATTACCTCGCCGCGCATCTGCCGGGCGCGGTGTTCTTTGACGTCGATGCGGTCTCGGACCATTCCAACCCGCTGCCGCACATGTATCCGAGCGCCGAGCAGTTCGGCCGCGACGTCGGCCAACTCGGCATCTCCAATGCCGATACTGTCGTGCTCTACGATGCCGGCGGCTGGGTCGCTGCTCCCCGCGCGTGGTGGATGTTCCTGGCCTTCGGCCACGGCAATGTGCGCATTCTCAATGGCGGCCTGAAGAAGTGGCGCGCCGAGGGGCGTCCGGTCGAAAGTGGCGAGGCGAAGCCGAAGCCCGCGACGTTCAAGGCGAGCTACGATTCCAAGCGCGTGCGTAGCATGCAGCAATTGATCGCCAACGTCGAAAGCCGTGTCGAGCAGGTGATCGACGCGCGCGCCGCCGACCGGTTCGAGGGCCGGGCGCCCGAGCCGCGCGCGGGCATTCGCTCCGGCCATATCCCGGGCGCTCGCAACGTGCCCTATAACCTGCTGTTCGACGCCGCGACCGGCACGATGAAGCCGCTCGATGATCTCCGCGCGGCCTTCGCGAACGCCGGCGTCAGGCTCGATGCGCCGATCGTGACGAGCTGCGGCTCCGGCGTCTCCGCCGGCGTGCTGACGCTGGCGCTCTATCGCCTCGGCATCACCGACACCGCGCTCTACGACGGCTCATGGTCAGAATGGGGCCAGGAAAAGGGACCGCCAATCGAAACGGGGCCGGCGTAACCCTACTGGCGTGCGCGCGCGGTCGTCGTTGCGGCGAGCGTGGGTTGCGGCTGCCCGAACGGATCGAGTTGCTGAACCGGCGGCGGCGGACGCCGGACAATGCGGCGGCGCTTCTTCACCCGGTGCGCCCGCGGCTTGGTCGCCTTGCTCTCCGGCGAACTGCTGTCGGCCTTAGCGTCGGCCTTGGCGTTCGCCGGCGGATCCTTCCAGGCCGTGGTCGCCAGGTTATTCAATGCGGCGAACTTCGCGCTCGCCATGTCGAACGTGGACGAAGCCGAGGCTGCGCTGGGGGCGGCAGGTGTTGGTTTGCTTGTGAGAGCGATCGAAACCGGCTTGGCCTCGGCGATGGATGCGCTGGCGTCGGCCGGAGTAAGCGTGTTGCTTGAGGCCGGCGCCGCGGCGTCCGTCGTCGTCTCGGCCTTGGCCTCGACATTGGCCGGTTCGGCCGGGACGTCAGCCGGAGCTGCAACGACCTGCGGCTGACCGTCGGTCTCGGTTGTCACCATGACGACCGGCTCGGGCTCGCTCATCGGCAGCGCGATGGTCGGGACTTGATCGCGCAGCGACGGCGTCGGATCGGTGGCCGCCTCCGGCTCGGCGCGCAGGACCGCGAGCACCGGCTGGGCCGGCTCGGGAGCTTGTGCAAACACCTGCTCCTGCGGACCATTCCGCCAGGAGGGGTTGCTGACATACTGCTCGTGGCTCGCCCGCAGCAGCGCGGCGGCGCCCAGGCCGAATACCAGGATAGAGGCTGACAGCAGGATCGCGGCAAACAGAAAGCGAAAGCCGGGAAGCATCGAGGGATTGCGAATTTCCGCCCCAGCGGCGAAGTGGCCAGGGCCCATGAGCCATCTGAACGCGGTGACGGTACTGCTTGCCGCGTTCGCCACGCGGGGGATCGAAGCTCAAAGCGGCGGCGAATCAGGCTGATTCGAACATACCGCAACGATTCCGCGCCGTTCCGTAAAAAACAGAGCCGGCTAGTCCAGCAATCTCGGGCGTGGGCTGATTTTCGTCCCGTGATGCAAGGAGGCAACGGTAGTCTTGCGGATCACAAATCGGCAAATCGGGCACAAATCCGCCTGTAATGTCTTGAATGTGCCGCTATCTTCCGTCATCTGGCCGTTAACGGTCCGGACGGGGCCCGGGGACTATACAAGAGCGATGATGATCAAACATTTTCTGACGATATGCGCTGCCGCAACAGTCGCTGCGGCGGGAACCTCGCTCGCGCAGGCCCAGAGCTATCCGGTCCAGCAGGCGCCGAGCTATGGCGCGCCGGCCGAATATCGGCCCGGCGACCGCGCGCCGAATTTCGACGCTATGGACGATGAAGACGATTCGATGCCGCAGGCAGCGCTGCCGCCGCCCGGCCCGGATCCGCGCTACGGCCGTCCGCCCGGCGCTCCCCCGGTGTATTCCGCCGCGCCGCCGCAGGGTCCGGTGATGTCGCCGGATGATCCCCGTTATGGCCGTCCCGCAGGTGCCCCCGTCTACTCGGCTGCGCCGCCGCAGGGTCCCGTGACGTCGCCCGACGATCCGCGCTATGGCCGCCCTGCCGGCCCGCCCGCGGTGATCTACGCCGATCGTCCGGCACAGGCGCCCGGCAGTGACGGCCTGCGTCCGCCCGAGGCGGTCGGTGGTCCCGGCGCGACCGGAACGGTCCAGGCCGGTCAGCCGCCCGTGGGTGCCGACGGCCGGCCGATGGCGATCGCCTCGCTGCCGCCCGAGGAGCAGCCTGACGCCGCTCCGGCGCAGCTGCCGCAGAACCTGCGCCGCCAGGAGGTCTCGCTGGCGACCAAGGAGCCGGCCGGAACGCTCATCGTCGATACCCCGAATACCTACCTCTATTACGTGCTCGGCAACGGTCGTGCGATCCGCTACGGCGTCCGCGTCGGCCGCGACGGTTTCACCTGGACGGGCGTGCAGAAGATCACCCGCAAGGCCGAGTGGCCGGATTGGCATCCGCCGACCGAGATGATCGAGCGACAGCCCTATCTGCCGCGCTTCATGGCCGGCGGTCCCGGCAATCCGCTCGGCGCCCGCGCGATGTATCTCGGCTCGACCGTCTACCGCATCCACGGCACCAACCAGCCCTCGACCATCGGCAAGTTCGTGTCCTCCGGCTGCATCGGCATGCTGAACGAGGACGTCTCCGACCTGTTCGATCGCGTCAAGGTCGGCACCCGCGTGGTCGTGATGCCGGGTGGTCCGCCGCCGGGAACTGCGACCGCATCCGCCGCGCCCGTGCCCGGCGCTGCCGGCCCCGCTCCGATGGCCGCGCAGGCCGGCCCGGTCGGAGGCACCCAGCCGACAGTGGTGCCGCCGCTGCCCGCACCGGTCACCGTGCGCTGAATCGGCCTCGCAAGAATTGATCTGATGACGGGGGGGGGGGGGGGGGGGGGGGGGGGGGCGGGGAGGAGAAAAAGAGCGAACCCAAGAAGAAAGGAGGGAGAGAGACAAAAGACCACCACGACGGAAGAGAAAAAA